>CAZQBE010000149.1:0-6397 GCA_964591595.1 uncultured Flavobacteriaceae bacterium | reverse complement strand
GAATTGATGAATTATTAGAAAAAGTATTGCTTGAAGCAGAATTATTAGAGCTTAAGGCAAATCCAAGTAAGCCAGCCGTTGGAGCTGTAGTAGAAGCCTTTTTAGATAAAGGAAGAGGCTATGTATCTACAATCTTAGTTCAAGCAGGGACGCTTAAAATAGGAGACTATGTACTTGCTGGTAAAAATAGCGGGAAGGTTAAGGCGATGCATGACGAGAGAGGAAATGATGTATTTGCAGCAGGACCTTCTACTCCAATATCTATTTTAGGATTGGATGGAGCACCACAAGCAGGAGATAAATTTAACGTCTTTAAAGATGAGCGTGAAGCTAAACAAATTGCAGCGAAGCGTACACAGCTACAACGGGAACAATCCGTAAGAACACAACGTCATATTACACTTGATGAAATTGGACGCCGTATCGCTCTTGGAGATTTTAAAGAATTAAATATTATACTTAAAGGAGATGTAGATGGATCTGTCGAAGCATTAACAGATTCTTTCCAGAAATTATCTACCGAAGAAATTCAAGTAAATATTATTCACAAAGCTGTTGGAGCAATTACCGAAAGTGATGTGTTATTAGCCTCAGCATCCGATGCGATTATTATAGGTTTTAATGTGAGACCAATGGGTAATGCGCGTCAAATAGCTGACAAGGAAGAAATAGATATCAGAATGTATTCTATTATATATGATGCTATTAACGATCTTAAAGATGCTATGGAAGGTATGTTATCTCCAGTATTTAAAGAGGAAATTACAGGTAGCGCAGAAATAAGAGAAATATTTAAAGTCTCTAAAATTGGAAGTATTGCTGGTTGTATGGTTACTGATGGGAAAATCTTTAGAAACTCGGGTATTCGTTTAATACGTGAAGGAGTTGTTATTTTTACTGGAGAATTAGCTTCGTTAAAGCGATTTAAAGATGACGCAAAAGAAGTAGCTAAAGGATACGATTGTGGTATGCAAATTAAGAACTATAACGATATTAAAGAAGGCGATATAATTGAAGCTTTCCAAGAAGTAGAAGTTAAAAAGAAACTTAAGTAGTCTATATAGTACTTGTTAATTATATTGAAAATCCCTTTAGAATATCTAAAGGGATTTTTAATTTCACCTAATTTCTTGATTTTAAATAAGCATTATATTATTTTAGAGATTAAATTCAAACAATTTATTATGAAAAAAATAATTACAATTGTATTAATCTATTTCGCTTTTAATAATATAGCCAATGCACAAACCCCTTATCTTGGTGAAATTAGAATGTTTGCGGGGAATTTTGCACCTTCAGGCTGGGCAAAATGCGAAGGGCAATTATTGTCTATTGCACAAAACGCAGCATTGTTTTCCATATTAGGGACTACTTATGGAGGAGATGGACAGACCACTTTTGGATTGCCAGATCTAAGAGGGCGAGTGCCTTTAGGACCAGGAACTGGTCCAGGACTGTCTCCTAGATCTTTGGGTCAAAAATCTGGAAATGAGACAAATACAATGTCTGTAGCTCAAATGCCGGCTCATAGCCATACTATTAACGCTGTTATTGCAGATGGTAATCAGTCAACTCCAACAGGGAATTTGCTTGCTGGGACAAAACTTTTAGACCCAGAATATTCTAATGCATCAAATACAACTACAATGAATTCAGCCATGGTAGGTAATACAGGAAATAGTCAGTCCATTAATAATATGCAACCATATCAATCGGTTACTTTTATTATTGCACTAGTCGGTGTTTTTCCATCTCCCAACTAATTAATATTGATTTATGAAGCAGATAACTCAACTATTGGCACTCGTATTTTTACTGTTAAGTACAACTGTGTTTTCTCAAATTACATTTAATGCTTGTCATTTACTTTTAGAAAATCAGAATTATACGTTTAACCAAATAGGTACAGATAGCACAGGGAGAAGTATATTTGAAACAAATCCAGTAACAGGAGATCAAGATTGCGGAGGAATTGGTATTTGTGAAATGCAAATTGTTTGGAATGATATAAATAATAGATGGGAAATTTTTGCTGACGATGGGAATGGAACATTTTTAAATACTTATGTTTTGTACTATAATACTGAAGCTTCACTACCAAACCCGCCAAGTTTAAACTTAGGGACATGGGTTGAAGAGACTATAGTAACTCAAACACTTTGCGGCGCTATAATAGCTTTATCGGGAGATGTACAAGATACTGCTCTAGGTATTTCGGAGTCACAAATAGAAAATCTATTAAATGTATATCCTAATCCTGTAAATACCATATTATACATCAAACATGGAGGCTTAGTTTTAAATGAAATTTTTATATATAATGTGTTAGGAAAATTGGTTTATTATAATTATGGTTCTGACAAAATCAATGTGTCAAAATTAAATTTAGGTGTTTACTTTGTTAAGATAAGGCTTGAAAATAGAGAAGTAATTAAAAAAATAATAGTTAACTAAAAAAGGCAACCATTGCGGTTGCCTTTTGCTTTTTAACAGTTTATTTAAGGTGTCTTTTTTTCTTTTTTAGGCTTAAAAATAAAGGCATTATTAAACTTCTTTTTTATTTTTAATAAAGCACGATCTGCTTCCAAGCGTGTTTTAAAATTTCCTATCCATATTTTATAATTAGGTGTTTCAAATTTCATAGAAGTTGGCCAATCAGAAAACGTATTTCTAAATTCTGAACGCGTTTTCTCTGCGCCTGAGCGATTGCCATTGTAAACTTGAATTTTATAATTTGATTGCGATTTGTTAACTTCCTTTTTTAAACTTAACAACACACTAATATCTTTGTCTTGATTAATACTAACACTGCCTTCTTGAGCTGTTATTTTGTTAACACAAAACATGGAAAATAAAAATGTAAAAAGCAAAAATTTAAAGAGAGATTTAGGCATAATATGTTTATTTTGGTACAAATGTAAAATATATAAACTGAAAGACATATATTTTTATTATTTAGAATCTTTATAAATTAGATATTAACACTTATGTAACATTTTCAAAATCGACTTTAAATGTTACTTTTGTGCGAGATTTTTATAACCAGATATTGTTCTATTTGTATGAAAAAATCGTACCAAAGTTTAGAAGGTAATTCAACTAACGATATGAAACAGGTGACGCACCGCAATTTAACTACAAAATTTATACTTTTTGGGTTAATTCTTTTACTTACATACTCAACTGCATTTGCACAAGGGGACCCAGTAGCTGGGAAAACATTGTTTAATACCAATTGTGCAGCTTGTCATAATCTTGATAAAAAAATGACTGGTCCAGCACTACGAGGTATTGAAGCTAGATTGAGTGATGACCAAGGCTTGGATAGAGATTGGATTAATGCTTGGATTAGAAATAGCTCAGCAGTTATCAAATCTGGAGACGCATATGCTGCAAAGATTTTTGCTGAAAACAATAATGCTGCAATGACGGCGATGCCTCAGCTTTCAGATGCCGACATTGATAATATTCTAGCTTATACAGCTCAAGAAAAGGCCGCGCCTTCAGGAGGAGGTCAAGTTGCTACTGCTCAGACAAGTGGTGTGCAAAATGAAAACGGGATATCAAATGAACTAATCCTAGGTGCTTTAGCAATATTATTTATGTTGCTTGCGCTTGGTTTAATAATGGTTAATAAAACATTACGTCGTTTTGCCAATGCTAACAACATAGATATTCCAGAAGAAGTACAAAGAAAATCACTTTGGAAAGCGTTTGTAAAAAATCAATTTTTACTTCTTGTTGTAACTATATTTTTCTTACTAGCAAGTGCATATTATGTGTTTGGATATTTAATGCAAATAGGTGTAGATCAGGGATACCAACCCGTACAACCAATTCATTTTTCGCATAAAATTCATGCAGGAGATAATAAAATAGATTGTAAATTTTGCCATTCATCAGCACGTGTGAGTAAGACCTCTGGGATACCTTCATTAAATGTGTGTATGAATTGTCATAAATCTATTTATGAATATACAGGAGAAACTACTGCTGAGTATACAAAAGAGTTTTACGATGCCGAAATCATGAAATTATACAAAGCCGTTGGTTGGAGTGATGAAGACCAACAATATACAGGAGAAACACAACCAGTAAAATGGACAAGAATACATAATCTTCCAGATTTTGTGTATTATAATCATTCACAACATGTAACTGTTGCGGGCTTAGAATGTCAAACTTGCCATGGTCCAGTGGAAACAATGGAAGAAGTATATCAATACTCCCCTTTAACGATGGCTTGGTGTTTAGAATGTCATAAAAAGACTAACATAAAAACAGAAGGCAACGAGTATTATGCAAAAATTCACGAAGAACTAGCGAAAAAATATGGTGTTGACAAATTTACTGTTAAAGATAACGGTGGATTAGAATGTGGAAAATGTCATTATTAAATAAATTACAAAGAAGTTAATTAAAATATAATATGTCATCAAACAAGAAATACTGGAAAAGTGTTGAGGAGCTAAGCAAGGATAATAGCTCTATGATTGAGACGCTAAAGCAGAAAGAGTTTGTACAAGAGATTCCTATTGATGAATTTTTAGGAGATAAAGAGACTTTAGAGTCATCTTCAACCACACGGCGTGATTTCTTAAAATATGTAGGGTTTAGTACAGCCGCAGCATCTTTGGCAGCTTGTGAAGGACCAGTTATAAAGGCAATCCCTTACGTAGTACAACCAGAACAAATTATTCCTGGAGTAGCAAATTATTATGCAACATCTATCGCTAATGGGAATGATTTTGCTAGTATTTTGGTAAAAACTCGGGAAGGGCGCCCAATAAAAATTGAGAATAACAATTTAGCAGCTTCACACGGAAGTGCTAATGCAAGAGTTAATGCTTCAGTTTTAGATTTATACGATAGCCTTAGAGTAGCGCAACCTAAAATGGATGGTGAAGATACCTCTTGGGATGAGTTTGATGTAGATACTATTCAAAAGTTAAACAACCTTAAGGAGTCAGGGAAGGAGATTGTATTGTTAACACAAACATTTGCAAGTCCTTCTACATCTAGATTAATAACAGAGTTCAAAGAAAAATATGGTAATGTTCGCCATGTGGTGTATGATGCTATTTCAGAATCTGCAGCTTTAGAGGCTTACCAAAATAAATACGGAGAGCGTGGTTTAGCTAATTACGATTTCTCTAAAGCAGCTACTATTGTATCTATCGGTGCCGATTTCTTAGGAGACTGGCAAGGTGGAGGTTTTGATACTGAGTATGCCAAAGGACGTGTGCCTAAACACGGTAAAATGTCTCGTCATATTCAGTTTGAATCTAACATGAGCTTAACAGGAGCTAATGCAGATAAGCGTGTGCCTTTAACACCTAGTCAGCAAAAAGTTGCTCTAGCTAAATTGTATAGTAAAATTATTGGTAGTTCTGTTTCAGGAGATTTACCTGCATATATTGATGAAGCAGTTAATAAAGCAGCTTCTGAGTTAATTAAAGCAGGAAGTAATGGTGTTGTAATTACCGGAATTCAAGATGTAAATGCTCAAGCAATTGTTTTAGCGATTAATGAGAAATTAGGAAGTAAAGCATTTGATATTAAGTCTCCGATTAAAACAAGGCAAGGGGACGATAAAGCAGTTACTAAATTAGTAGCTGACATGAAAGAAGGAAGTATTGGAGCAATCATTATGAGTGGTGTAAACCCTATGTACACTTTACCAAATGCAGCAGAGTTTGCTGAAGGGTTAGAAAAAACAGAGTTATCGATTACATTTTCAATGAAAGAAGATGAAACATCTTCTCTAACACAATATATAGCTGCAGCACCACATTATTTAGAGTCTTGGGGAGATGTAGAAATTACTAAGGGACAATATGGGTTAATGCAACCTACAATCCGTCCTTTATTTGATACTAGACAATTTCAAGAGGCATTATTAATATGGAATGGTAGTGCTGTAAGCTATCATGATTATATAAAAACAAATTGGGAAGAAACAATTCTTAATGGTTCTTCATGGAGTACAGCATTACATGATGGTGTTTTTGTTGGAGAAAGCACATCTGAAGAAGATGTAAACAATTCCGAAGAAACAGTTGAAGTAGAAGAGACTACTAGTTTAAATACAGACCAAGCAGCAAGAACTTTAGCTTCAACAACATCAAATGGTTTTGAATTGACTTTGTACCCTAAAACAGGAATGGGAGATGGCCAACAAGCTAACAACCCTTGGTTGCAAGAGTTTCCAGATCCATTAACAAGAACAACTTGGGATAATTATGTAACGGTATCTGAAGCAGACGCTAAGGAGTTAGGATTAAAGAATACACATGTTGCAACAGGAGCACTAAACGGAAGCTATGCAAATATTACTGCAAATGGAGTTACTGTAAAGGCTCCGGTAATTATTCAGCCAGGACAAGCAAAAGGAACA
>CAZQBE010000148.1:0-6490 GCA_964591595.1 uncultured Flavobacteriaceae bacterium | reverse complement strand
AAAGGGTCGTGGAAAGATGAGGTAAGTTTAATTGTCCTACTTCTTCCAGCCGTTTTGGTCTTCACGCCTTTTCAAGATCATATACATAAAGGGTTCCTTGCACTGCAAGACCTGCCGTCGTATTATCATAACCTACTTTACATTGCGATTTCAGCGAGCTTCGGCATCAAGGCAGGAGCAGGGGCAATAAATATGTTTAAAAAAAAATAAGGAGGTAATATGAAATTACTACAAGACCTATGGGAACATTTGGGAGAATGGTCAGAGTGGTCAATGAAAGATTGGATTAAAGCAGGTATTGTTGCAATAATCGTAATCGCAGTAATTGGCGCAATTTAATTGAACAACGAAGAAATAAAAAGAATAGCAGAGGTTTTATCAGGTCCATTTGCAATCGGTAAATGGGCCGAACCTTTAATAATGAAAGTAGGTAAAAATGCCAGAAGGAATGGGAACATACGGAAGCAAAAAAGGAAGACCACCGAAGAAGAAGAAAGACAAAAAGAAAAAGAAAAAAAAGAATAAATAATGTCATTAGTAGAAAATATTAACAGACGTAAAAAATTAGGTATATCTAGGTCTAAATCTCAATCTACAATTTCTGACAAAGCATATGCTGATATGAAAAGAAACTGGAAAAAGAAGAAAAAGAAGAAAAAGGTTACTTAAATGAGACTTGTTAAAGTTGTATGGCTTGATACAAATGAAGTATCTGACGGAACTTGGCAATCAAAAGAAGAATTGCTCAAATCTAAACCATGCAGCATTGATAGTTTAGGGTATCTTGTAGAAGAAACTCAAGATTACGTTATTATATCTGCCGATAAAGATAGTTATAATCAAGATGATTTATTTGGTAGATCACAAGTTATTCCGAAGGGTGTAATCCAAGAAATTATAGAATACAATGAACCAATGGAACCCGTTAAGATTTGATAAAGATTTTATATCATCAGAATTAATTAGAACTAGAAAAGCATATGGAGAGTCTAAAGCTGCATATGATAGTTTAGAAAGACAAAAAAAGAGATTAGAAGCAAAATTATATTTACATTACAAACAACAAGAAAAATGTACTGTCGAAGACGCAAAAATGAAAGCTCGTAATGATAAAGAGTACGAAGACATAGATAATCTTTTAAACAATGCAGAAAAAGATACAGAAACTAACTATGCCGAGTACGAAGGAGTACGATTAAAATGTCAGCTATTAATACAAGAGAATAGTACAATGAAACAAGAAATGAAATTAGGGTAGTACGATACTTTTTCCGATACCTTGTTTTGATAAATATTGATAAATATTGATAAAATATAAATTTGTTACAATCCGTTACACATAAGAAAACACCAGAAACTAAACACTTCTGGGGTCTTTTTTTATTTGTAAAAATAGTGTACACAAGGTTTGGGACCAGGGGGTCGAAGGTTCGAATCCTTTCTCCCCGACCACTAATTCAGCCATTTTTTGCTGTTACAAAATTCTGCTTTTGAATTTCCGATACTATTTCCGATACCTTCCTGCCAATTTTTTTTGCACTTTCTCTTCTTATTCTAAGGTCTGTTGATCTTTCATACTTTCTAGTCGTTTTAATATTTGTATGACCAAAAAATTTCATAGAGTCGCTTGAATTACCAATCCAATCTCCTGCTGTATGTCTTGTTTGATGTTGGGTATAGGTTTTGGTTAATCCTGCATCTTTTTGAGCTGTTCTATATGCTCTACGCATATCTTTAAAAGGTTTACCTTTATATAAAAAAACAGGACCAGGTTTATCGAGATTTAAACATTTTAATCTAGCTTTATGGTCTTTATCTGTTTCTGTATCATACAGTTTTTTGCCTTTTAATAAATTTTCAATTTCGTCTGTGATAGGGACAACATGTTTTCTATCTCCTTTTTGCACTACATTAATTTCCATTTTATCCCAATCTATCATTTCAGTAGTAAGTGACGTTGCATTAAATTTTCTTAATCCTTCAATTTGTCTAAACCACATTTGATTTTTAACGTGTGGCTTTGCAAAATGAAATATAGCACCCCAATCATTTTCTGAAATAGATTTATCTTCATCGCTTTCAGGAATTTTATATTTTAATTTTGACCATATAGGTTCCTTACACAGCTCATACTTATCTATTAACAAACAATGCTTAAATGCAGCTCTTAAAAAATCTATCTCATTATTAATAGATTTATCTTTAACACCAACTCTGTTTGTATTTTTGATTTTATGATCTTTTCTTTTTATTTTATGATCATTAATTTTACTTGTTAGATTAACATTATCTAAAGTTATATTTTTATCTAATATTTCTAACCACAATCTAACATTACATTCAAAATCTTGTTGACTCTTTTTTGGATTTTGATGTTTTCTCCATTTAGATTTTTGTATTAACCCATACTCTGCAAACAATGTTTCTGGTTTGCATTTTAATTTTTGTATTTTTTTTGGGTTTTGTTTCCTTTGTTCTGCTGCCCATTGTTCAAATATTTTTTTTGCTTCTACTTTACTTTGTGTCCCAGAACTTTCTCTAATGAGGGTTCCGTTAACTTTGACACGCATTTGCCAATAGGGCGACCTCTTTTCTGTGAATAATCCCATGATACTCCTTCTTTCAAATCTTCGATATGGTTAGAATTAAACCTATAATCTCTTCCATATCTTACGCACTTAATAATACCCTCATTTACTCTTTTATACAAGGTTGGACGTGATATATTTAGTTCTTGGCAAACTTGTGTAGCTGTCATTAATGATTTATTCATACAAATTCCTCTGGTTTGGGTCCTCTGTGAGAGGTCTAAAGAGAATATCTACTAATTTGTAAGTTCCCTTAAATTGAGATTGTATGACCTTTCCACATGATTTTAATGTTTCTAATTCTTCAGGTTTCAATTCCATAATTTTGTCATTGTGAGTTACACGAAGACCACCTTGATTTATAGCTTGTTGAACTTCATAATCTCTTACAGAAACGTATTTACCTCTCCATAATTTTGTAACTTTTTTATTTTTCATTTGTTACCTCTGGTATAATGAATTCAGATTTTTCTAATTCTGGTTTATCTTTATCAAACCATTCTGTTACTGGACCAAATTCAGTATCAGAGTCATATAACAAACGAACTATTTTTTCATAACTTGTTTTACTAAATACTTCTTCTGTAACTTTTTCTAAAGTTTCAGCACTATAAGTTCGACAAATTATAATGTCTTCTTTAACTTTACTTGTTACAACATTTCCATAATAAGTTTGTGAAATTTGTTCTGCTAAACTTTGATTAATTCTTTGCGTATAAATTTTCATATTCTATCCGATAATATGTTGCTATTTCGTGTGGGTTTTGTTTTTTCATTTCCCAATACTTCTTCTCTCCAACTCGGTGTAGTTCGAACAAATGACACGTTGTGCATAGTGGAATTAGGTTTCCATAATCTTTTACTTTCTGACCCATTCCCCTCTTGTCCTTGTATTTCTCTTGCAATGTTATGTGATGAGCTTGTGATCGAGGAGGGTATTGACACATGCAGCACTTTTGACTTCTTATGAAGTTGCGATATTTCTCTATCTTTCGTGATTGCTTCTTTAATGTCATTACTCATGTTCGGCCATACGTATTTCATCTCAACACAAATACTATGAAGATGATAATACAATTCTTCATCGTCCATTACGCACTTTGTTTATTACTGCACTAATAGCTATTGCTCTTTTATTTTCTTGATCTAAATTTTTTAAAGATTCAAAATCTTCAATAGCTTCCATTGCATTTGAAATTTCTAAAAGATATTCTTTGTATTTATTATCTGGTAAAGTTTTAACTTCAGTAGCTCTATTTTCAACATTTGCACCATGATTAAAACTTGTATCAGCATTTTGGTTTACTTGTGGCGCACTACCATCAGCTAATTTACAATGTTTAAATTGATTACCAAAATCAGTTTTATCAAATTGAAAACTAACTTTATCTCCAACCTGGAATACATTAATTCCTAAATCTTGACCAAAAGTTCCGTCATATGCTTTGACAGGATATTTAAAACTTGGATTATCACAATTAATTATTAATCCATATTTTCCTTTAGGTGTTTGATATGCTTCTGTAACTGTTCCCGTTAAATCTGTGTCATAACTCATTTATTTTCCCTCAAATAGTTTTTCTATTTCAAATTTATTACTCCATGCTTGGCGAAATAATTTGAATTGCTTAAATCCTAACTTTAAATCTTTTTCGTTAAAAAATTTAAAATCAACATCATCATTAGTCTTCGGAAGTCTTACAATCGCAGAGTGTAATACTCTTTCATGTAAATTTTCTTCAATGAGATTTTTATATGCTCCCATTTGAATAACTGTATCTGGGTAAATTCTTTTTCCAGTTTTAAAATCTATTAACCAACATTTATCATTTGATTTTTGTTTAACATATAGATCAGGGCAACCACCATATTGATATTTTTCTGATACCATTTGTTCTTCGGTCCAAATAACTTCAAAATCGTGTTCCTCCCACCATTCTTTAAATTTGTTAAATGCACTTAAAACAATTTCATCTTTAGGAACTTCATATATTTTACCAAGTATATGACTTTCAGCTAAATCATGTATGCTTGTTCCTTGTTCGGCTGCTTTATCTCTTGTTTGTCTATAATCAAGTCCTGCTTTACCTTGTTGCCAGGCCCAATGAACTAAACCACCACTATCTTTAAATGAACCCATAACAGTAGTAGTGCCAGGCACAACTTGTCCGTTTTTTAATTTATATGTTCCCGTTGGCACGTTGTTCCTTTATTTTTTTTTTCTCTTTTTTCTTTTTTTTGTAAAAATAGGATTATGTTTACCCATTCCTTCAGGACTTAATTTACCCATTTGTAAATTTCCCTTTTTAACCATTGTTTTAAAAATACCCTGATACATTTCTTCATTTAAACCAACCTCAAATCCAGTTTGCAAACTTAGATCAGCATTTTTTAATTTAACATTCATATTTTTTATTTATCCTCTCTTACTTCTTTAATTAATTTGCCTACTGCATCAGTAAAATCTTTATTGTCATCTTCTTCTAATTTTTTAACTCTTTTACGAAGATCAATAATGGCTTCTTTTAATTGTTCAACCATTCCTAAAGTTAAATTTTTATCTAAAGTTTTTTGTAAATTTATTATTGTGGCCATTTTTTATCCTTTAATTCTTTCAGATTAATTGCTTCAGCTTCCCAATGAACTAAATGTTGTTCATCAATGTACTCTTGCATTTGATGATCAATATATTTTTCTGTGTATTCATATTCTTCATCTGTCATGTATTTTTCTTTGATTATCTTCTTGGAAAAAAGCCAATCGTAAATACTTTTCAGAACCATATTTAGTGAGATCATTTTTATTATTTATTTTCCAATCAATTAAAGTCATTCTTCGGTTTCGCAGCTTTGAGATTAAGAAAAGAAAAAAAAATCCCAAAGCCACGATACAAATTGTCTTAAACATAAGACCTCCCAGGAGTATATATGTGAATAATTATTGAGGAGCATTGACTACCAATCAGCTCCCCAGTTGTTTTAGAAGTCCCATTTAAAGACAATATGAACTGATTTGATATGGATTTATAACAAAATTTGTTCATATATAGTTCTTTATAGAGAAAAAAAACTAACTTACAATATAAAAATTAATAAAATATAATAAAATATAATAAAATATTGCAAATATTATCTATTTAATATATTTACTAATTATATTATGAATACTGAAATGCACAGAATAAAAGAAATCCTTAATGACAAAGGTTTAACGCAAGAATGGTTAAGCAAAAAAATAGGAATTAATAAAATACACCTTAATAAAATTTTAAATGATAAGGCTTCCTTAACTAAAACATTGGCTAAAAAAATATCTAATTTACCTAAAATGGATATGTCAGAAGAAGAATTAATGTACCCTAAATTGCCATTAACTATTGTTGGCTGCTATCATGCGAATGATAAAGTGGAAAAATATGAAATAGAAAGACCACAAATACAAATGCAAAATCCTATAATGCCAGGTTGGTTTGGTTTATTTTTTAAAGGTAATCCTTATAAAGAGGATCCTTTTCATTTAACAAAAGATCAAGCTATTGTTGAAATATTTGATAGTAAATTTCAAAAAGAAAATAAAATTGATCCTAGAGGAATATATAATCATGTAGTTTGTTGTGATGAAAATGATATTTGGCGTGTGGGTTGGATTGGAGAATTACAAAAAAAGTCAGGAAAATACCCATTTTGGTTTAATAGATCAGGTGTAGCTTATTATTTTAAATTAAAATGGTCATCAATTTGCATGGGTAGTGTTAATTTAAAAGCATTACAACAAGATTTAGACCTTTCTATTGATTAGTATTAAATATTAATTAAAATTTTATCTTTACATTTTTTGCTAATAAGAATATTTTAAGAACATTGGGAATTAGCTCAATAACTTATGGTTACTCATAAGAATGT
>CAZQBE010000147.1:0-6507 GCA_964591595.1 uncultured Flavobacteriaceae bacterium | reverse complement strand
TAAATGGTGCCGACTGCCGGAGTCGAACTGGCGACCTACTGATTACAAGGTATCGGCTTGGTATAGCTAAAACTACTAGTTATGTGGTTTAGCTACATGAATACTAGCTGTAAATACAATAATAGCCCTTTGATTTATTGATGAAATTATCGGTTGTTTATCTTATCTAAAATCCATTGTTCAACATCAACTCTAAGCCATGCAACAGAACGAGAAGATAACTGTATCGGATTTGGAAATTCACCTTTGCTTTTAAAGGTGTATATAGAAGACCTTGATAGTCCTGTCATGCTCATAACTTCTTTGATTCTAATTAAATCACTAGGTTGCTTATCACGTGTTTGAGTTTGTTCAATACTCAGTTTTTGTTCAGGAATACTTGCTCTAGTTTGTTCAGATATATCCCGTTTGTTGAGTTGTGATTTAAACCCATCAATATGTCGTTTAACTAATTGCAACTCATTGATAGTGTTTTGGGCTTTAAATGATAGTTGCTCCAAGTAACAATTGAGAAGTTCAAACTCTAAATTATTCATGTTAGATACCTTTCTTATCATAAGAGAGCTAACTTAAATTATATTTTTAAAATTAATTATTATTAACGAGCAAGTTAAATTAATTTGTTATGATAGCTACCATCTTCGGTTGTATATAATTTTAAATCCACTATTATGTGCTGTACGTATGTACAGTCCCTTTGTGGTGTGGTGATTAAAGTGCTAGATTCAAATAATATTAAAAAAATTCAAAATATAATGAGAAAGGATCCTGGGGTGGATGGTGATGCACAGCGAATTCATCAACTTTCTTGGTTATTATTTCTCAAATCAATAGATGGTAACTCATCGTTAAACCAAACTATAGATGAAAACTATAAATGGTCTAGTTGGACTAATAACAATTTCACTAATTCAGAAATTATTAATTTCATTGACTCTGAGTTATTTCCTTATATCAAGAGCTTGAATAATGAAAGGAAATCAACAGATATTCATAATATAGTTTCTACAGTATTTTCTGGAGTTAAGAATTATATGACTTCAGGGAAACTCTTATCTGAAGTCATATACGAGATTAATAAAAATTTAAATTTTGACATATCTGATGATAGGCATCTTTTAGGTGATGTTTATGAAAAAATACTAAATGACTTAAAAAATGCTGGTAACTCTGGAGAGTTTTATACTCCAAGACCATTAACTTCATTTATCATAGATCGATTGAATCCTTGCTCAAAAGATCGAATTTTGGATCCTGCTTGTGGTACTGGTGGTTTTCTTACTTGTGCGGCAGATTATATTACAAATCATGAGAATCTACATTATAACAATGTTGGGGATTGTTTATACGGTTTTGAAAAGAAAAAATTGCCTCATTTGTTATGTACTACAAATATGTTAATGCATGGAATTAACGAGCCATCAGGGATACTATTAAAAAACTCATTAGAAACACCTGTAAGTGAATATGAATCTAGTGAAGGGTATGACATTATCGCAACTAACCCTCCTTTTGGTGGCGTTGAAGATATAGATATTAGTAAGTTTTCATCAGAATTTACTTCTCAAGAAACAGCCGATTTGTTTATCGTTTTAATTATTTCATTGTTAAAAGACAAAGGTAAGGCTGGAGTTGTTCTTCCTGATGGTTTTTTATTTGGGACTGGTGTTAAACGAAAAATTAGAGAAGAGCTATTAGAAAAGTGCAACGTACATACTATTGTTCGTTTACCTAAAGGGGTTTTTTACCCTTATACAAATATAGCTTCTAATATTTTATTTTTTACTAAAGGAAAAGCAACAAAAAAAATAAGATATATAGAGTTGGAATACCCTGAAGGGTATAAATCATTTTCAAAGAAAAAACCTATACAGTATGAACATTTCAAAGATATTATTGATAACTGGGAAAGTACAAAAAACAGTAATATCTGTTGGACCGTTGATATAGAAGAAATAAAACATAATGACTTTTCTCTTGATTTTAAAAACCCAATGAAAAAAGCTCGTTCATTTGTGGATACTACAAAAAACCAACTATTAGAAAAAAAATATTATAGTGAGTATAAAGACAAACTATCTAAACTTAAGAATTTAATATTAACATTTCCTATTCAAGATACGGTATTTGAAGAGGCTATAAGTCGTTTAGAAGAGTTTTCAATGTATGACAACTCAAGGCAACACCTTGAAGATCTGGTTTTGTCATTGGGCTTTAGAGGTTATCTATCTAATACTGAAAATATAACACATAAACATGATAAGTCTGGTTATTTTTCAATCCCTAATAATTGGGATTGGCAGTGTTTTGAAGAGGTTGGGACAATTATTTCAGGGGGAACTCCATCAACAAGTGAAGCTGATTATTATTCAGAGAGTGAGATTCCTTGGCTAACACCGGCCGATTTATACGGTATAGATGAGACCTTTATATCTAAAGGTGCCCGGTTTATCTCTAAACTAGGCTTACAAAAAAGTTCCTCTAAATTAATTCCTGCGGGAGGGGTACTGTTTTCTAGTAGAGCACCTATTGGGCACGTGGCTATAGCTAAAAATGATTTATGTACCAATCAAGGATTTAAATCAATTATTCCATATGATATGGAGTTAAATAAATACTTTTATTATTATTTGAAATTTGTTGGAAAATTCATAGATGAGGAAGCTTCTGGGACTACTTTTAAAGAAGTATCGATGAGGCAAATGAAAAAAATACCAGTTCCAATTTCAACAAAATCAGAAATGGTAGATATAGCTCTCAAGTTGGATGAATTGTTTGAACTAATAACTAAAATTACTCGTTTGACAAAGAATTATAATAACATCAAAAAACAAAATTGTTTTTATTCAATTCGAAATCTATATTCAATATAGTAATTACAAATTATATAAATTAGTAGAGCTAACTTAATTGACTCTACTAATTTATAAGTAAATTAAGTTCTCCAACACATATTTATGTAATGTTCAGCTTCAGGCATTATGCTTCCTCTAGAACCTATTACTTTTCTACAATATATAGTCCAGTTTTGACCATTTAAATTAATATTTCTTGTGAGAGTTGACGTACGTATTAAATCGTCAGTTGGGATTAATATTTGGCTAAATATGTCTGTACCTGTTCTTCTTTGGGCATGATGTGCGTCACCTTCACCACGCCATTTTTTGTGCGCGGTCTCAGAAAGTAAAATTACTAACAAATCAGCTTTCGCATCTTTTAGAAGATCAATATCTTTTAATAATTGCTTACCGTCTAAATTTTTAGTTTTTCCTAACCAACCCCTACATTTAAATTCAACTCTTAGGTAATTTCCCTGCGGAATAGTACCTCCGCTAAATTTACTGTCAGACATGTCGTGTTCATTACTATCTCTATCTACAATTGTATAGCCTGAAAGTAACATTTTAGCTCTTGACGCAGTGCCTAGAGCATTTCCTTGAGGGTTCCAGCCATGTAAGGTTCCATTTACTAGTCTTAACTCTTGAACCTTGCCTCCATGGTAATTTATTCCTGCTCTTAAAGTATATCCATCGTTAAGCATTGCGAACTCTAAATGATTTTGAACATATGCTTCTGATGATGTAGAAGCAGGGTTGGTAGATAGAAGATCTGCTAAATGATCGCTAATGTGCTGAATAAATCTATTGGGCGGCACAATTGTTGGCATGGAAGTATTCCCTTACATAAAATTAAAAAGAAAGGTTTTACCATGTAAGTGGGTAGTTGTATATAGGTTAACGATAATGTTTTGATTTATGTTGGGTATTTTATGGAATGAATGGAATTGGTTTTAGGCTTAACCATTCGGAGTAACAGATATGCAATTAGAATCTTGATTTAGTGGTATGCGCTTGATGTTAGGGTTAAACACTTAAATTTACCCTAGCGAAACCAACCAAGTGACTTTAAATTAGCTAGTCACTTGCAGTGTAGGTGACGGCAATTGTTTTTATGCATCAAAACGAGCCCTATCTAACCCAATTGTAAAAATGGTATTAAGACTTGAGTGAATAAAATTATACTAAAAAATCAACCAAGACTTTAACGCCTACTGTTTTAACAGTAACAAGATTTTCATCTCTTAAAATAGCAACAATGTGAGTTCCATTTAAGGGAAGGACTGTTTTAGGTAGGTTATTTTTCGTAAATTGCCATACAAAGTATCCAATACCTTCTTCGGGAGGGCTATTTCTTTCAAAGCCACCAACTACTTCTGATTGTTTGGAAAAGTTTTCTAAAACTGCAGTAAATACACTTGAAGGTACTTCCACATGACTTTTTGGAAAATAAAATGTAAAACCTTTTTGTAATGAACCCTCGTATTTAAACTTCTTTTGTCCACCAGCAGTTGTTGTTTCTTTCATATTCACCTCAAAAAATAATAAGGTGAAATACTACCAAAATGTCATGAAAAACAGTAGTAAAGGATGATCGATCCGTTAGTTTATTGAATAAAAATGTGGGATATAAAAGAGGTAACACTAATTTTGGCACTAAGACCCTATTTCTAGCGTTAAATTATGGTGATTTTTTATAAATACCTTGGTAAATATTTAAGAGGTATCAGTAATGAAATTATCAGAAATAAAATTGATAAAACCAACACCACCACGAAAACCTAAAAAAACAATAAAGCCTAGGAAATCAATTAAACCTAAAAAACTTGGTTAATGTTGTAAACAGAAAAAGCAGATAATAGTTCATCACACTTTAGTTAGTAGAAAATTAATAGTGGTTATTAGTTTTAAGTAGTTGTAGTAAACAACATCTGGTTTATCTTGTTCTTTGTTTTAACTTCACTCTTAAACCATATATTCATCAGAAGAATCGTTGTGGTTTTCTTTACTTGGATGGATAGTAAGCTTGATTGTTTAAAAAGGATTACAATGCTAACTCCATCACAGTTAAAACAACTAGCAGAGCTTGTTAATGAAGCTGAAATTGATGTACAAAATATTGATTCAGTTAATGAATACATCGGTTTGTTACTCGAAGATACCGCTGGTTTTGAATGTGTTTCAGATGATGAATTAATTGAGATACAAACTGAAGTGCTATCAGTTTTGAAAAACAGGTAAGTTGCTTAAAATACTTCACCCACTCTAGTCTATAGCCGTATATATCCGCGCGTGTCTTATTCCCTATAGCGGATATCGAGATCCGTGAACTAAATTCATGCCATCAGGTAACAATAACGGGATCTAACAATGATAAATCTGCGGTAGATCCCCTTAGTATTGCTATAACTAACTATGAAAAATTAATAAATGAATTTAACTTTCATAAGCAGATAAACAAGATAGTTTTGTTGTATTAATTACTTTAGTAATAAAGTTGTTGTTATTAATCTATATAAACTAGTTTCATTATTTATCATCTGGTTTTTCTGCTTTTATCTTGTAAAATCAATATTAAATTCCTTTTGCAGTAATATTCATGGAAGTTGACTATTTAAAAGCGATAACAAATGAAGAGTATTTTGATGTATTAGCAAATGATACTAATGCAGCTAACAAAACTATTTTCATTAAACTATTTAAATCAGCATTAACCTTTATCAAAACGAAAGATTATATCTTTGATGATGATTTTATTGATCCTGAGTTTATCCAATGGCAAGTTGACTGGGTATTATCTCTTGATGATTCATTAATTGAAGAGCTAGAGTCTTATATAGATAAACTAACGGGTTTAATTACAAAAAACGAAGGTTATTGGTTTAACGAAGAAATGACAGATGTTTTTGAAGGAGAACACTTTTTTCCTGAAAACTTTGCTATTTCTTCAATGGTGTATTGTTTGAAAGGCTTGTGTGTTAATGACAGCAAATCACTTTATCTAGCAACCCGATTTGAAAGTTTTATCTATTTTACCGATTTAGTGAATAATTCATTATTTAAAGCTGAATACATTGTAGGTAAAAGGAAATTAGGATTAGAAAAATCCAAAGCATCACGCCAACATAAAACACCTATTGTTAAGATAATTGACGAACTAGCTCAACATTTATGGTTAGAAATACCTACGTTAAGTAGTGTTGCGGTGGCTGATGGTATTAATGAAAAACTTTCTATTATTTTAAACGCTTATCGGGAAGATAAATGTACTGCGCTTGATGAGTCGGGCATATATGATAAATTTAGCATTAGTGATGAAGAAACATTACCTGTTAAGTTGAAAAGCAGTGATGCTATACGAAAGCAAATTTCACCGCTTCGCCCTAGTGTCAAGCGAGCAAATAATATGAAGCAATTTACTAATCAAATTAAAACATTACTCACCAATAAATTAGCTTGTTCTAATGAAAAATGCCTTTGCCAAAAATAAAAATCACATAAACTGGAAGCTGGTTACCAGCTTCCAGTAACTACCAATAAAGTCCGTATTATGCTCGACCAGATGACAACCACACGGGTTCGTCACTACTTAATACAGGATTTTAAAATGACTAACACCAACGGTTCAATCTCAACTCCTTCATCTCTTACTAACCACATTTCTGTTGAG
>CAZQBE010000146.1:0-6537 GCA_964591595.1 uncultured Flavobacteriaceae bacterium | reverse complement strand
ATCTTCGTCTGTATCAATACCTGTGCTTAAGTAAGGTACAGTAAGAATTACGGAATCTAGCACAACATTGTTCCCAAATGAAGGGTCGAAAGTAGTAGGGACCATTTGAGCTAAAAAATTAGCCGATGAAGTTCCAAAAATGGGATTATTGTTAAACCCTAATAGGTAAGCTGGCAATTTATTGGATTGAAAGGCAGTAATTTTTTTGTTATATGTGATTACTGGATATATAGCTTTATCAGTAGTGAAATTTCCTGTATTATCAGAATTTACCACATCGGACTCTATGCTGGCAAAATCTTTATCGCATGCAATAAATCCAGTAAATATAATAGTTAATAAAACTAGGTTTTTAAAAATAATATGTTTCTTTTTCATGTGTTTTTTACTAACTTAAAACTTGGGTATTGTAAAACTCGGTATATGCTTCGGCAAACTCGTCAGGGCTTTGATATTCTAAAACTGGCTTTTCGCAATCTTTTAAATAGTTTTGTAAATCTTTAGGAATTTCTTCAGAGCCAATAATTAATGCATCAGAATGATCAACAGCAACTTTCATAATATTAGTATAAGTTGGGGTTTCCAAAACGTTAATAGATTCATCAGCAATATTATCAAATTTTATTTTATTAATCATTTCTTTATTTAACGCATCATCAAAACTTTGATTGTATAACGACGTCACAATTTTACTACTAGAAAATAAAGGTTCATCTTTATAATATTCTTTAAGATAAAGTGGTAATAGAGAAGCTAGCCAACCGTGAACATGAATAATATCTGGTGACCAATTTAGCTTTTTAACAGTTTCAATAACGCCTTTAGCAAAGAAAATAGAACGCTCATCATTATCAGAGAATAAAGCACCATTTTCATCAGTTAAAGTTGCTTTACGTTTAAAATATTCTTCGTTATCAATAAAGTAAACCTGAATTCTTTCTTTCGGGATTGAAGCCACTTTAATTATTAGCGGCATATCAAGGTCGTTAATTACCAAGTTAATACCAGATAACCTAATAACTTCATGAAGTTGATGTCTACGCTCGTTAATATTTCCATATCTGGGCATGAATATTCGTATTTGCCCTCCTTGTTTATTTACCATTCGAGGTGCTTCAAACGACATTGATGAAATTTCTGTCTCAGGTAAATAGGGGACTACTTCGGACGACACATATAATATTCTCTTATCTTTCATAAGCGGGATTGCTATTAACTTTAGAATAAAAAACACGCAAAATTACAAAAATTATGCAGATTAACAGTATTATATTAAGTTTGCACGCTGTTAATTTTTTATTAAAGTGCAAGTATTTAACACAAAAGAGAAAATAGAAGAGGTTATTAAGACCTTAAAAAATCAAAACATCACAATTGGTTTAGTGCCAACTATGGGTGCTTTACATGCTGGTCATTTATCACTTATTAAGCGAGGGCTTAATGAAAACGATAAAGTAGTGGTTAGTATTTTTGTTAATCCAACGCAGTTTAATAATCAAGAAGATTTAGAAAAATATCCTAGGACTTTAAATCGAGATGTTAAATTACTTAAAACAATTTCAGAAGATAAAATAATTATATTTTCTCCTTCTATAAAAGAAATATATGGAAGGGAAGTATTATCATCTACCTTTAATTTTGATGGTCTTGAATTTGAGATGGAAGGAAAATTTCGTGAGGGACATTTTGACGGAGTAGGGACTATTGTAATACGGTTATTTGAAATTGTAAAACCACATAATGCTTATTTTGGAGAAAAAGATTTTCAACAATTACAAATTATCAGAAAGTTAGTTGAAAAACACAAGCTTAGAGTAAATGTTATTGGCTGCGAAATTTATAGAGAACCAAATGGATTAGCCATGAGCTCTCGGAATGAACGCCTTTTACCTATATATAAAAGTGAAGCCCCTTTTATATACAAAACATTACAAGTAACCAAAGATAAATTTACAGCAATAAGTGCTAATAAAATTACCGAATGGGTTGTTAAAGAATTTACAAGAAACGCACTCTTAAAACTAGAATATTTTATTATTGCCGACGTTAATACGTTAAAGCCGATCCAAAGAAAATCAAGAAAAAAACAGTATCGTGCATTTATTGCAGTTTATGCAGGCGAAGTTAGATTAATAGACAACATAGCATTAAATTAAAGCATTGAACAAGAAACTAAAATCAATATTAAAGATAACACTTCCTCTATTATTAGGTGTTGCTTTAGCGTGGTATTCGCTATCTAAAATTTCTTTAAAAGTCCTTGTAGAGCATTTTAAAAACGTAAATTATGTATGGATTTCCCTAGGATTATTGTTCGGGTTTTTAAGTCATTTGTCTAGAGCATATCGTTGGAAATTCATGATAGAACCCTTAGGGTACACCTTGAGATTGCCAAATAGTATTATGGCGGTTTTTGCTACATACTTAGTAAATTACACTATTCCAAGAGCAGGTGAAATTACAAGAGCCACTATTGTTACTAATTATGAAGGCGTACCATTTGAAAAAGGCTTTGGAACCATTGTAGCAGAGCGTGTAGCCGATTTAGTCATGCTGTTCGCCATCATTCTTGTTGCTCTTTTTTTAGAGTTTGAGTTTATCTATAATTTTTTTATCGACCGATTCAATCCGTATAAAATTGCAATTGTTATTCTTGCGATTGTAATAGCAGCAATTCTTTTTTTCTTTTTTATAAAAAGAAGCACATCAAAGTATGCCTTAAAAATCAAGTCTTTCGTAGTTGGACTAATAGAAGGAATTTTGAGTATTTTCAAAATGAAACAAAAATGGGCTTTCATTTTACATACCTTGTTTATTTGGGCAATGTACTTGCTAATGTTTTATGTCACTACATTTTCAATTAAGGAAACGTCAGGAATTCCAATAGCAGCCATATTAATTGGGTTTATTGCGGCAAGTTTTAGCATTGCAGCAACCAATGGAGGTATTGGGTCGTATCCAGTTGCCGTTTTTGCAGCATTTGCTATTTTTGATATTCCTGAAGAACCAAGTATTGCTTTTGGTTGGATTATGTGGTCATCACAAACACTCATGGTAGTATTATTAGGAGGACTATCCTTAATTTACTTGCCTATTTATAATAGAACGCATAAAAAAAAGCATACCAAAGTATCTTAAAGAAGCGTTTTAATTTTTAGGTGCAATTGTTTACCTTGCCAATATTAAATCTCAAATCATAAATTTAGAATGAAATATATTCCATATATCGTAATTGCTTTTTTGTGCATTAATCTAACAAATGCACAAACAATTTATGAAGATTTCCAATCTGGAAAACTCGGAGAATCCAGACAACTTAAAATTCAACTCCCTCGAAATTATGCCGAAAATGAAGAAAAAGCCTATCCTCTATTTATTGTTTTAGATGGCGATTATTTGTTTGAAGTTGTAGCGGGGAATGTGGATTATTATTCCTATTGGGAAGACATGCCTGAAGCTATTATTGTTGGGATTAATCAAGTGGATACTAGAGACGCGGATTGTTATTATTCAGAACAAAATTACCTTCCTGTTGAAACAGGTGCTAAGTTTTTTGAATTCATAGGAATGGAGCTCATTCCGTATTTAAATGAAACTTACAGAGCAGCAAATTTTAGAGTTGCTGTTGGACACGGCGAAACTGCAAATTTTATTAACTACTACTTGTTTAAAAACAAGCCTTTATTTCAGGCATACATAACCATTAGCCCTGATTTAGCCCCAGGGATGATCGAAAACATTACGGACAGGCTTAAGCAATTTCAAACCAAGATTTTTTATTATTTAGCAACTGCAACCAATGATATTAAACCATTACGAGAAGATGCGAAAACACTAAACACAAACCTAGCAGCGCTTGATAATAAGCAACTCCTGTTTAGCTTTGATAATTTTGATGGACCAACACATTATTCACTTCCAGCATATGCCATTCCAAAAGCTTTGGAAAGTATCTTTTTTGTGTTTCAGCCTATAAGTAAAAAAGAATATAAGGAACGTATTTTAACTTTAGAAACTTCTCCTGTAGAGTATTTGAATGAGAAATACCAAATGATTAATGAATTATTCGGATTAAAAAAGCAAATACTTATTAATGACTTTAAAGCAATTTCGGCAGCCATAGAAAAAAAGAAAACTTTCAAATATTATGAAGCTTTAGGAAAATTAGCGCGTAAAGAATATCCTGAAACCCTTTTAGGAAATTATTATTTAGCACGTTTTTATGAAGAAGAAGGACAACCCAAAAAGGCTATGCGTACTTATAGATCGGCATATGTTCTTGAAGAAATTGCAGGAATAACAAAAGATTTAATGCTCGAAAAAGCAAATGAAATTAAAGCAGATTTTGGATATTAATAAAAAAGATTTCCGCTTTTGCGAAAAATAAATATGGCTAAAGTAAAAACTACCTTTTTTTGTCAGAATTGCGGCAGTCAATACGCCAAATGGTTAGGTCAATGTCCTGCTTGTAAAGAGTGGAATACTATTGTTGAAGAAGTGATTCAAAAATCAGAAAAAAGCGATTGGAAAATAGCCTCGTCTTCTCATTCAAAACGCGCGTCAAAACCTTTAAAAATTAATGAGATTGATGTATCAGAAGATGCACGATTCAAAACGCAAGACGATGAGTTTAATCGTGTGCTTGGAGGAGGTATTGTTCCAGGATCGTTAATACTCTTAGGAGGAGAACCCGGAATTGGAAAAAGCACTTTACTACTTCAAGTTGCTTTAAAATTACCGTTTAAAGTGCTATATGTTTCAGGAGAAGAAAGTCAAAAACAGATTAAAATGCGAGCAGAACGCATCAATCCTAATAACAACAATTGCTACATTTTAACCGAAACCAAAACGCAACATATCTTTAAACAAATCGAAGATTTACATCCTGAAATTGTTATTTTAGATTCTATTCAAACTTTGCATAGCGATTATATCGAATCCTCTTCAGGAAGTATTTCTCAAATTAAAGAATGTACTACAGAGTTGATAAAATTTGCCAAGGAAACGGCAACACCTGTGTTGTTGATTGGTCATATTACTAAAGATGGCAATATTGCTGGACCAAAAATTTTAGAACATATGGTAGATACAGTCTTGCAGTTTGAAGGCGATAGAAACCATGTGTTTAGAATTCTTCGTGCAAATAAAAATCGTTTTGGTTCTACCAACGAACTAGGTATTTACGAAATGCAAGGCACAGGATTGCGGGAAGTTTCAAATCCGTCAGAGCTATTAATTTCAAAAAAAGACGAAGAATTAAGCGGTAATGCTATTGCTGCAACACTTGAAGGAATGCGACCTTTAATGATTGAAGTGCAGGCCTTAGTAAGTACTGCAGTGTATGGAACGCCACAACGTAGTGCAACAGGATTTAATGCCAAACGCTTGAACATGTTATTAGCAGTGTTGGAAAAACGTGCAGGTTTTCGTTTGGGAGCCAAAGATGTATTTTTAAATATTACAGGTGGCATTACGGTTGACGATCCAGCTATAGATTTGGCAGTTATTGCTGCTATTTTATCCTCTAATGAAGATGAGGCATTACAAAAGGATTTTTGTTTTGCTGCTGAGGTTGGACTCTCAGGAGAAATACGTCCTGTACAACGTGTAGAGCAACGCATTTTGGAAGCTGAAAAACTAGGCTTTTCAACCATTTTTGTGTCTAAATACAATAAGATTTCATTAAAAAATACGGTTATTAAAATTCAACTCATTTCTAAGATTGAAGATTTGGTTGGGGCTTTGGTTTGATTTTATAAAAAAGGAATGTTAAAATGGATAAAAGTGTTATTCCTTCAGAAAGTATTGTAAATAAAATATATGTTTTCAGAGATCAAAAAGTGATGCTAGATAGTGATTTGGCAGAACTTTATCGAGTGGAAACTAAACGACTTAATGAACAAGTGAAAAGAAATATTAGTCGTTTTCCTAAAAGTTTTATGTTTCAACTTACTAGAGAAGAATGGCTAAACTTGAAGTCGCAAAATGCGACCTCAAGATGGGGAGGTCGAAGGAAGACACCTTTTGTATTTACAGAGCATGGTATTTTAATGCTTTCAAGCGTTCTAAATAGTGATATTGCAGTTAAAATGAGTGTTCAAATTATTGAAACTTTTGTTCAACTCAGGAAAATAGCAAATAACTATGAAGAGATAATGAGTAAAATTAAACAAATGGAATCTCAGTATAATAATCAGTTTGGAGAACTTTACGAAGCACTACAACAATTATTGTCCAAAAAAGAAGAGAAGCCAAGACAGAAAATTGGTTACAAAAAGAATAGAAAGTAAATTCTATTGGTTTCTAAGATTGAGGATTTGGTTGAGGTTATTGTTTAAAAGATATCACCAAAAAGCTACAAAGAAATACTTACTACCAAAATAATGATGCTATTAAAAGCTAAATTGTTGACACGTAGTTAATAACCGAGTAATTATAAGAGTGTAAAATGAATTGTAATTATTTAATATTGTTTATCTTAAAATATTTAAATGATGAGTACAGTCTCAATTCTTTGTATAACTTTTATAATAGTTT
>CAZQBE010000145.1:0-6578 GCA_964591595.1 uncultured Flavobacteriaceae bacterium | reverse complement strand
TTGATGGTATTGATACTGCTCTTTTGATGCAAAAAGACTATGACATTCCAATTATTTATCTTACTGCCAATGCCGATGAAACTAACTTTAATCGTGCTAAAAAAACTAATCCTTATGCCTTTATATCCAAACCTTTTAAAAAGTTAGACTTACAACGTGCTATAGAGCTTACGGTGAGTAGAGTTATGGCCGAAGGACGTCATAAAAAATTAAACTCCAAACAAAATTTATCGTTAGTATTAGAGGATAGAATTTTTGTAAGGCATAATGATAATATGGTTAAAATTATCATTAAAAATATATTATATATTGAAGCAGAACGCAATTACTCTCGCATTTTCACTAAAGAGAAAGAATATGTATTGGTCATGACGCTAAAAGAAATGGACACTAAGCTTCCGCCTGAACATTTTTTACGTGTGCATCGTTCGTTTATTGTTAACATCTCACAGATAAATGAAATTGGTCACACGCATATTGTAATTTCAAAAAAGGTGATTCCGTTGAGTAAAAATTTAAGATCTAATCTGTTAAAACGTTTGCAAACAATTTAAAACTAAGCCACATTGCTGAGTTTAAATTCAAAAGCTACAACAGTACCATTAGATTTTACATGTTTCATAGTACCATTAAGCTGCTGTGTTAACAGCTGTATAAGTTGCATTCCAAAGCCAGTGCCCTTGGTAAAATCGTCATCTTCTTGACCAATGCCGTTATCAATAACCTTTAAAATTAACTTATCAGTACTTTTTTGAGCTAGTTGAACCTCAATTTGACCTTTCTTTCCTTTAGGAAATGCATACTTTAATGCATTTGTAATCAACTCGTTTACAATTAAACCCAAAGGCACTGCTGTATCTACATCTAATTCTAGAATATCCATAGCACATTCAAGTACAATGCGTTTGTCTGCTCCAAAAGAATCCAAAACATGACTTCCTAAATTAATTAAATAGTCTTTCATTTCAATAGTCCCTAAGTTTTTTCCTTGATATAATTTTTGATGTATCATACTCATGGATTGCACTCTGTTTTGGCTTTCTTGCATAGCATCAACAACTGTACTATCACTAGTTTGAGCCGATTGCAGCGATAATAAACTAGATACAATTTCTAAGTTGTTTTTAACACGATGATGAATCTCTTTTAATAAAAATTCTTTCTCTCTATTCTGTTTTTCAAGAAGCTTATTTTTCTTCTTATCCAACTTAAATGTTTTATAAAGAATAACTAGCAACAATAACAATAATACTGCTATAATAAGAATTAATGTTTGTCTAGTTCGCTGCTGATTTAACTTTGTTTGCTGCTGCAGAATTGTATTCTCTTTTTGTGCCACATCAAATTCAGTTTGTAATAATGAAATATGCTTATCGGACTCAGTGTTGAAAATTTTCGCTTTCAAATTGTCAAACTTGTCAATTGCATCATACGCATCTTTGTAATTATGATTTCCAGCATAAGCTTTCCCTAAAGTTTCATAAACTTGGCTTAAATAGTATGCATCACCAAAATTTTCTGTGGCTACATCAATAGATTTATTGAGACTCTCAATAGCCGAAATGTATTTCCCCTCGAGGTGTTGTGCCTTTCCTAATGATAACCACGAACGCATTAACATAAAATTATTGTCTAATAATTCAGCATATTTAATGGCCAGTTCACCAGCTATATTAGCCGCTTCATAATCTTGTAAATATGCGTATAAATCAACCAAAGAAATATAAACGTCGCTTAGATTATTATAAAATCCATAACGTTCTCCAATGGATTTAGCATGCTCGAAATACTGTAATGCTTTATTATAATTTTTTAGTTCCAAGTAGTTATTTCCCACTACATATAAAGTAAAATCGTAATCTAAATCGTTAATTCCTCGATCCTCAAATATGGAAAGTGACTTAAGACCGTATTCCAATCCTTTTTCAAACTTAGATTGCTTCCAAAATAAATTACTCAAATCGCTATATGCTACAGCTTTTGCCTTCTTATCATTAAATTTTTCACCTATTCGTAGAGCTTCTAAAGCATAATCTATAGCCATGTCTAGCTGTCCTCTTCTTTCATAAACATATCCAAGTTGCGTATTTAAAAAGGCTAAATCTCTTTCATTTACTTTATTTATAGCTCTATCTAAAACTATATAAGCACTGTCCAATTTTTCTTGTCGTAATAAAATTGAACCATATACAATATTGAATCTACCATTCCATAATGTATCTTTTTTACGCTCAGTAAGGTTTATCCCTTCCTTAGTAAACTGTATTGCTTTAGTTAAATTACGGGTATGCCAATAATAAGCAAGATCTTGTAACATTGAGTATTGTATTGAATCATCTAGAACTAGCTTGTAGTTATTTGATAGGATATCGAGATATGTTGCTCCAAAATTATCGGTTTCTACAAATACTTTTTTATAAGGATGCTCCCGATTTAAATCTACGATTTGTGAAAAAATCAAGCTTGTATTTAAGTTAAAACAAATACAAAGAACGAAAATAGTTAAATGCTGTTTTTTCATTTATTTCTAGACAATGTTTTGTTTTAAGCACTTTAAAGGTACAAATATTGTAGTTATGCTTGATAATTAAAAGCAATGCTTCGGACAAGAAAAATAGTCTTTCGTCCTAGATTGCTTTCTATAGTCCACAACTTTCAGTTATTTAGTAGGACACTATTTATTATTCTCCTCCTTACTATGCAACCTGCAAAACATTAATTTATGAAAGTTGCCAGACTAGTGCTTATAGTCATTGTTTTTAGTTTTTTTGGATGTAATACTTCAGAAAATAAAAGTAATTCGCAAGAAGAAATAATTAAAAAAACCTTAAATAAGTATATAGAACTGTGCTGGAATAAGCGAGATACTATACAATTTCTAAGTATGGCATCTAATAATTTTTATAGAATTGTTAATGGTATTAAAGTCGTGTCTAATAGCAATGAAATGGAAGCTCACATAAATGTTTACAAAACTGCTTTCCCTGATTTAAAAGTAACCATAAATGAATCCCTAACTACAAATAATTCAGTTTGTATTCAATGGACATTTTCAGGAACAAATACAGGGATTTATGGTGAAACTAAAGCCACTGGGGAAAAAATAAGCATTAGTGGTAGCTCAATACTATACTTTACTAATGGCAGTAAGCTATTGGGAGAAAAAGTTCAATATAATGAGTTGGACTTGTTACAGCAATTAGGCTATACACTCAACTCTCCTATTGTAGAATAAATCTATAAATCAATTATTATTAACAATTAATAAACATATTTCAAAATGAAAACAATTTTATCACTATTTACAGCAGTCCTATTATTCATATCTTGTACAAACAATAAAGTCGATAAAAACATAAAAATGTATTCTAATGTTTGGGATGAAATTATAAATAACGGCAAATTAGATCTATTCAATGAAGACAATTTTGATACAAATATTACACTCATTATGAGTCCTGAAAATGTTGTAGGTATTGAAGCTGCAAAAGACTTTTATGCAAACTACATAACAGGATTTTCAAATGTTGAATTTACTATTGAAGATATCTTTGGTCAAGATGATAAGCTTGTAAAACACTGGAATTTTAAAGGCATTAATACTGGAGAATTTTTTGGTATGCCTCCTACAGGAAAAACAGTAAATATTGATGGTACCACATTGGTAACAATGAAAAATGGAAAAATAGCCCAAGAACAAGATTTCTTTAATAATATGTTATTTTTACAACAACTCGGTATTGTATCTTCTCCTGATAATTTATCAATCATTCAAAAACTCTATGGCGATTTTGCTAAAGGCGATATTGAAGCCGTTGGGAAAGCTATGGATGAAAAAATAGAATGGAATGAAGCTGAAAATTTTCCATTTGCCGATGGTAATCCTTATATAGGTTTTGATGCCATATTAAAAGGTGTTTTTAGTCGTGTTGGTAGCGAATGGGACTATTGGAATCTTGCCGATCTCAACTATAATGAAATGGCAAACAATAAAGTTTTAGTGACAGGTCGCTATCAAGCCAAATATAAAAAAAATGGAGCTGTTATCAATTTACAAATGGCGCATTTTTGGACTTTAAAAGATGGGAAAATCACTAGTTTTCAACAATTTGCTGATACTAAAGGGATAGCTGATGCAATTAACTAATACAATAATTTAAAATGAAGCAACGTATTTATTATCTATTAATGGTTACAATATTCCTTTTTGGATGTGTTGAATCAGAAAATAAATCGGATACTAAAACCGAAACTAAATCAAGCTATTTAGACTATTCTAATAGTGACGACCAATTTACAGGAGGCATTAAAATGATTCCTATTACCACACCAAAAGGCACTTTTAATGTATATACCAAACGTGTGGGAAACAACCCAAAAATGTGTGTATTACTACTTCATGGAGGTCCTGGAGGTACACATGAAGAGTTCGATTGTTTTGATGGCTATCTTCCAAATGCTGAAATAGAATACATTTACTACGATCAATTAGATTCTTATTACAGCGACAAACCCAACGACTCTTCACTTTGGACTACAGAACATTTTGTAGAAGAAGTGGAGCAAGTTCGGAAAGCACTCAACTTAAATAAAGACAACTTTTACTTATTAGGGCAATCTTGGGGAGGTATTCTCGCTATGGAATATGCCTTAAAATATCAAGACAATTTAAAAGGCTTAGTTATTTCTAACATGATGGCTAGTGCTCCTGCGTATGGCAAATATGCAATGGAAATTTTAGGACCACAATTAAAACCAGAAATCTTTAAAGAAATCATGGATTTAGAGGCTAATAACCAGTTTGACAATCCTAGATATACGGAGTTGTTAATGAATAATTATTATACCGAACACATTTTGAGAATGCCTTTAGATAAATGGCCAAAATCGGTAAACTTACTATTTGAACATCTTAACCCAAACATTTATGTATTTATGCAAGGTCATAGTGAGTTTGGTATGACACAGAATGCTACACTCAAAAACTGGGATGTTACAGATAGACTAAAAACCATTAAGGTTCCTACACTAGTAATTGGTGCCACTTACGATACTATGGATCCTAAACACATGGAATGGATGTCTAACGAAGTACAAAATGGTCGCTTTTTATTATGCAAAAACGGAAGTCATTTATCGCAATATGACGACCAAAAAACCTATTTCAATGGATTGATTCAATTTATAAAAGACGTGGATAAAAACACATTTTAAAATAAATAGTTATATTGTAGCAGTTGCCCTTTTGATATTTTGTTTTAGTACAAAACTACTGTCGAAAGGGCGAAATTTATAAAACCAATGATTAATTTCTCCTATAAAAACAAAAATTATTGTCATTCCGACAGAGTAAAACGACGAGGAATCTCATTATGAGATTTCTCACTATGTTCGAAATGACAAAAACAAAATAATTTATGATTAATCTTTTGTAAATTAATAACCGCTAAAAAACATTACTAAAACCAACAATATGAAAACTCTAATTAAAATCCCTAGTTTCACTTTACTTCTACTTTTTATAATATATCTTTCTAGTTTTAACCTGAAAGCACAAACTAAACTTATGCAGCAACCTGCCTTAAGCGATACACATATAGCTTTTATTTATGCTGAAGATTTATGGGTTGCCAATAGAGATGGTTCTAATCCGCAACGGTTAACGATAGATGAAGGTATAGAATCCAGCCCTATTTTTTCACCTGATGGCACTATGATTGCCTTTAATGCACAATATGACGGCAATTCTGATGTGTTTATTGTACCTGTAAATGGAGGTGTTCCAAAACGCTTAGCATCCTTATACCGATTTGGTTAGAGATTTTTCTGCTGATGGCAAAACCATTCTGTTTGCTTCACGACGAAACTCTTTCACTAATAGATATTTTCAATTGTATGCGGTTTCAGTACAAGGCGGAACAATAGCACAACTAGATATCCCTAATGCATTTTGGGCAACGTATTCTGATGATAATTCGCATATTGCATATACACCTATTGCTGATAGATTCAACCAATGGAAACATTATAGAGGCGGTACTGCAACTCGTATTTGGTTGTATAATACTAAGTCTCACAACGTAGAAGAAATTCAAAAACCTGTTGGTGGCAGTAATGATGCACAACCAAAATGGATGGAGAATAACGTGTATTTTAAAAGTGATAGGGATGGAGAATTTAACTTATACAGCTATGATACAAATTCAAAGGCCATTGATAAACTCACAGATTACAAAGATTTTCCAGTTATAAATATTTCAGCGCATAATGGTTCTGTAATTTATGAACAAGCAGGAACGCTTCACATTTATAACACAAAAACTAGTGAAGACAAACAACTAAACATTACCATAACTACCGATTTATTAGAACTACGAGAACGTTTTGTTTCAGGGAAAAATTACGTACGTTCAGGAGGCATTTCACCCTCAGGAGCAAGAGTTGTTGTTGATTTTAGAGGAGATATTGTTACGGTTCCTGCTGAGAAAGGCAATCCTGAAAATATAACAGCTACAACAGGAATTCATGAAAAATATCCAGAATGGTCGCCAGATGCTAAATCCATAGCCTATTTTTCT
>CAZQBE010000144.1:0-6598 GCA_964591595.1 uncultured Flavobacteriaceae bacterium | reverse complement strand
ACTGAACATATTTTATAGTGTTATATGGTAAATAAAAATTAACTAAAACTAAAATCATGAAAACAATTAAAAAACAATTCAAATTAATAGCCTTAGTCTTAAGTATGTTAATCCTTTTTCAAGGATGTACAGTTTACAAATCTGTTTCTATTTCGCTTGAAAAAGCAGCACAAAATGAATCAAAAGTTAGAGTTAAAACTAAAGGCAATGAGAGATTAAAATTCAAAAGAATTGGAAAAGATGGAGGACAATTTTATGGTGTCAAAAAGAAAAAAGGAGAAATGACGAGAATACCATTAGATTCGAAATTTATTGATAGTATAAAAGAAAAGGACAAAACCTTATCAACTATTCTAACAATAGCTTTACCAATCGCAATAATTGTAGGAGCCGGATATATTTTTCAAGACGCTTTTAAATGGAAAAATACTAACACACCTTTATTTCCTCCTGGCTTTTTTTAAAACAAGTATTTAATAAAAAAAACCTCTCAAAAATTAATTTGATAAGTTTAGCTGTTATATCAAATATAAGATTTAATCTTGTTAAATATAATTAAAATAATACCGTTAATTAGTTTTATAGTTTGTATTGCAAATAAAGAAATAAACTTTTTAGAAAACGAAATAAATAATCTACATGAATAAATTAAATAATAATAATAAAACAGCATTAATCACAGGTGCAGCGTCTGGATTAGGGTTTGAGTTTTCGCTTTTATTGGCAAAAGATTCTTACAATTTAATATTAGTTGATATTGATGCTTCAAAACTTGGAGAAGTAAAGAACCATATTGAAAAGGTTTACAATTCTCATATAGTTATACTAATAAAAGATTTGAGTGAACTCAATATTGCTAGAGAAATTTTTTGTACTATTAAAGATACACAAGTAGATGTTTTAATTAATAATGCAGGTTTTGGTTTATTTGGTGCGTTTTCAGTTACAGATTGGCAACGTGAATCTGAAATGTTGAACTTGCATATAAATACAACTACACAATTAACAAAATTATTATTGGAAGGAATGGTAGAAAGAGGAGATGGGAAAATATTAAATATTTCTTCTTTAGCAGCCTTTTTGCCAGGACCATTAATGGCTATATATTATGCTTCAAAGGCTTACATATTATCTTTTTCCCAAGCTATAGCAAATGAATTAAAAGGGACAGGTGTTACAGTAACAGCATTATGTCCTGGGCAAACTAAAACAGCTTTTCAAGAAGTAGTTTTTAACACTTCATTTCAAGAATTTGATTCTGATTCGTCCTGCAAAAACAAATTTGATTATAGTATGGCTTGTCCAAAAGGAGTAGCTAAATATGGCTATAAGGCTATGCTAAATGGCAAAACTGTGGCAATACCAGGAAGGTTTAATAAGTTTTTAGCAACCTTATCAAGATTTGTTCCACGAAAAATGACAACCTCTATTGTTAGAAAAATTCAAGAAAAAAACAGAAATAAAGAACTAATCAAGGCTTCAAAATTATTGGTTAATTAATAAAAAACCTCTCAAAAATTAATTTGAGAGGTTTTACTGTTATAGTAGATAGAAGGGTTAATCTTTTTTGCTATTTTCTCTTGGTTTTCTATCATCACGACGATTATCACGATTACGATTGTCTCTTCCACGATTATCACGACCACGATTGTCTCGTCCTCTATTATTATCTCTTGGAGGTCTTTCTACAAAACCTTCAGGCTTATCTAATAGCGCTTTTCGAGATACTTTTTCTTTGCGTGTTCGTGGATCAACTCCAAAATATTTCACATCAATAATATCTCCCATATTAACAACATCAGTAACATTGTTGGTACGCTCCCAAGCTAACTCGCTTACATGTAATAATACTTCATTTCCAGGCGCTTCAGTATATTCAACAACAGCACCAAAATCAAGTATTTTTATTACTTTAACTTCGTAAACACTGCCTTTTTCAGGTTTAAACATTAGGGAATCAATTTTTGCTAATACAGCATCAATACCATCTTGATTAGTTCCTAAAATTTCTACAATGCCTTCCTCAGTTACAGGGTCTTCATTAATAACAATAGTACATCCAGTTTCTTTTTGTAACTCTTGAATCACTTTTCCGCCGGGGCCAATTAAAGCACCAATAAATTCATTAGGAATTGTTCTGGTAACCATTTTTGGTGCATGTGATTTCACATCATCGTTTGGTTGTGCAATGGTTTCTGTTAATTTACCTAAAATGTGTAAACGACCATCTAAAGCTTGCTTTAAAGCTTGTACAAGAATTTCGTACGACAAGCCTTTTACTTTAATATCCATTTGACAAGCCGTAATACCATCGGCAGTACCAGTTACTTTAAAGTCCATGTCTCCTAAGTGATCTTCATCGCCTAAAATATCAGACAATACAGCATATTTTCCAGAATCTGCATCCGAGATTAATCCCATTGCAATACCTGAAACAGGCTTTTTAAGTTGTACACCTGCATCCATAAGTGCCATTGTACCAGAACAAACTGTTGCCATTGATGACGAACCGTTAGATTCTAATACTTCAGAAACTACACGAACTGTATAAGGACAATCTTCTGGAATCATGCCTTTTAAAGCACGTTGCGCTAGATTACCGTGTCCTACTTCACGACGTGAAGTACCTCTAATAGGTCTGGCTTCACCTGTACAAAAAGGAGGGAAGTTATAATGAAGATAGAAAGTTTCTTCTCCTTCGTAAGAAGGCATATCAATTTTATTCGCTTCTCTAGAAGTTCCTAATGTTACTGTTGCTAATGCCTGAGTTTCTCCTCTTGTAAATATAGCAGAACCATGTGTAGATGGTAAATAATCTACCTCACACCAAATAGGTCTTATTTCGTCAGTTTTACGTCCATCTAAACGTAAGCCTTCGTTAAGTGTTAAATTACGTACAGCAGCTTTTTCAGCTTTACTGTAATATTTAGAGATTAAATTACCTAAATCTTCTAACTCTTCTTCAGAGAAAGTGGCTTTAATTTCTTCTTTAATTTCTGCAAATGCAGCACTTCTTTCGTGTTTAGCCGAACCTGTTTTTGCCACAGCATATACTTTATCGTATGCCATGTCATGAATTTTCTTTTCTAAGTCTTCATCTGTTCTTTCGCCTTCGTATTCACGCACTTCTTTTTTGCCAAATGCTTTAGCTAATTTTACCTGCGCAGCACATTGTACTTTTATAGCTTCGTGTGCAAATTTAATAGCTTCAGTCATTTCTTCTTCAGAAATTTCATCCATTTCACCTTCAACCATCATTACAGAGTCTGCTGAAGCCCCAATCATCATATCAATGTCAGATTCTGCTAATTGAGATCGTGTTGGATTGATAATAAATTCACCATTTACACGTCCTACGCGTGCTTCAGAAATAGCACATTCAAACGGAAAATCAGATAATTGAATTGCAGCAGAAGCTGCTAATCCAGCCATAGCTTCAGGCATTACGTCGTCGTCATGAGACATTAATTGAATCATTACTTGTGTTTCGCTATGGTAATCTTTTGGAAATAATGGTCGTAAAACACGGTCAACAAGACGCATTGTTAATACTTCACCATCACTAGGTCTTGCTTCTCTTTTAAAGAAACCTCCTGGATAACGTCCAGCAGCAGCAAATTTTTCTCTATAATCTACCGTTAATGGTAAAAAATCGAGATCTGCTTGTTTGTAATTGGAAACTACTGTACATAATAACATACATTTTCCTGATTGTACTACTACCGAACCATGGGCTTGTTTTGCCAATTTTCCAGTTTCGATGGAAATCTCTCTTCCATCACCAAGGTCTATGACCTCTCTAAAAACTTTTGGAATCATAAATATTTTTAATTCTAATTAAACAATGGTCGTTGTGTTGTTGTAGTTGTTATGTGACATATTTTTATGTCTGACCAATGAAAAACTATAACTAGCTTCTTCTATTTTGTCATTGCGAATCACGCTTTTGGCGTGATGTGTCAATCTGTTTCTTTTTTAAGAGATTACCACACTTCGACTGCGCTCAGCACAGGCTAGTTACATTCCTCGTAATGACTTTGTAACTATTTGCTTTTTAAACAAAAAAGAGGCGTAAAAGCCTCTTTTTTGTTATTTTCTTAATCCTAATTCTTTAACTATGGCACGATATCTTAAGACATCTTTTTTAGTTAAGTAGTCTAATAACGCGCGACGTTTTCCTACCAACTTTACCAAAGAACGCTCAGAATTATAATCCTTACGATTATTTTTTAAGTGTTCTGTTAAATGATTAATTCTGTATGTAAATAATGCAATTTGCCCTTCAGCTGAACCTGTGTTCTTTGCATCTTTACCATGTTTTTTAAAGATTTTCTCTTTCTCTTTCTTGTCTAAATACATGCTAATATTGTTGTAAATGATTTTTATGTATTGATACGTTTTTCGTATTCAAGCTGCAAAGATAGTAAAAATTAAACATTTGCAACTTTTTTAATAGTCTTTTTGTTCTTAAATTAAAAATGTGATAGAGCTTAATTAAACCTTTTAATTTTAAGAAAGTCTTAACAGTATAATAAACTTAAATCGAACAATGATGAAAAAATTAAATGTAACAAAACAAATGTTTATGGTAGCAACAGGATTAGCACTTATTCTCACTGGATGTAGTGATAATGAACCTGTTGTAAGCGGAGTACAAGAGTTAGAGCAAGACTCAACTGAAATAGCTATGTCTGCTGAAATTGATGTGGCTTCAGAGACAATGGACGATATTGCTATTGATGCTTATGAAGAGCAAGAAGTAAGTGAAAACACCAATGGTAGAGTAGTGGGAGGACAAGAATCTTATTCCCTTCCAGATTGTGTAACAATTACTGTTGTTTTTGAACAAAATTCAAGAGAAATTACAATTGATTTTGGAACTGAAGGTTGTGAAGTACGCGGACATGTATTTAAAGGTAAAATAATTTTATCTTATATAAGAGACCCAGAAGCCAAAGAAGTATTAATTACAAAAACTTTAGAAAATTTTTACTTTAATGATAAAAATATTTTAGGAGGTAAAACAATTTTAAGACAATTATCTAATGATAATGGAAACCCTCAATTTACTAAAACTGTTGATATTACTGTAGTTTGGCCAGATGGAACAGAAGCTTCAAGAACTGGAACCAAAATCAGAGAATGGATAGAAGGTCATGGTAGTGGTCTTTGGAGTGATAATGTATTTGAAGTTACTGGAAACTGGACATCAACTTTTAGAAATGGGAACTCTCATTCTTATGAGGTAGTCATCCCATTACGTCGAGAAGTTATTTGTCGTTTCTTTGTAAGTGGTTCAGTTGATGTAGAACGCACAAATTTTTCAGGTGTTTTTGATTATGGAGAAGGTGACTGTGATAACCAAGCCACATTTACTTTTGATGATGGCAATGTAAGAGATATAATACTTAACTAGTCTTATGAAATTGGATTTCATAAAAAAAGCGAACCATTTGGTTCGCTTTTTTTATGCTCTTAATGGTTGATTTAAAATTAAATCGATATATAAATTTATTTTGTCTTTTAAATCTTTTCTATGTGATATAAAATCAAGGAAACCATGCTCTAAAACAAACTCAGCAGTTTGGAAGCCTTCAGGTAATTCTTTTCCTGTAGTATCTCTTACTACACGAGGTCCTGCAAAACCTATTAAGGCTCCAGGTTCACTAATGTTAATATCGCCTAACATAGCAAATGATGCTGTTGTACCTCCCGTTGTTGGGTCTGTACACAAAGAAATAAAAGGTATTTTTGCTTCGGCTAATTGTGCTAGTTTTGAAGATGTTTTTGCAAGTTGCATTAAAGACAATGCTGCTTCCATCATACGCGCGCCTCCAGATTTTGAAATAATCATAAAAGGCAACTTCTTTTTTAGAGCATAGTCTGCAGCTCTGGCAATTTTTTCGCCTACAACGCTTCCCATAGAACCACCAATAAAACTAAAATCCATACAGGCAATGACCATGTCTTTTCCCTTAGATTTTCCAACGGCAGTTCGCACAGCATCTTTAAGTTTTGTTTTTTCGGTTGCAGCTTTTAGGCGATCTGTATATTTTTTATTGTCAACAAATTTAAGAGGGTCTTTAGAAGTAAGGTTGGCATCTAATTCTTTAAACGTATCATCAAACAGAATGTCAAAATATTCATGACTACCAATGCGAACGTGATAACCATCTTCTGGACTTACATAATAATTTTTTTCTAATTCATCAGTATCTATAACTTTCCCTGTTGGAGATTTATACCATAATCCTTTGGGAGTGTCTTTCTTTGCTTCAGTAGGTGTTTGTATTCCTTTGTCTTTACGTTTAAACCAAGCCATAAGGTAATTTAGTTTTTAGTTAGTGTGCAAAGCTACATAAATTTATAATGTATTTACATTATTAATGTCATGAAACGCCTTCTTTAAACGTTCTACAAAAGTGTTCTCTCCTTCGCGTAACCATTTTCTTGGATCGTAATATTTTTTGTTGGGAAGGTCATCTCCTTCAGGATTACCTATTTGCGATTGTAAATAGGCTTCTTGGGTTTTCATATAATCACGAATGCCTGTCATAAATGTATATTGCATATCGGTATCAATATTCATTTTTATAAC
>CAZQBE010000143.1:0-6616 GCA_964591595.1 uncultured Flavobacteriaceae bacterium | reverse complement strand
GTTCTTCAGTTTTCGATCTATAAAATATGAATAATGCACTTATAAAATTGTTCAGATCAAAGATTAAAACGGCAATATTTTTGCTCTGTGTGTTGCTTATTGTAGGTGTGGTTGGTTTTAAAATTATGTCTAATCTGTCTTGGGTTGATGCCATATACATGACTGTAATTACCATTACTACAGTTGGTTTTGGAGAAGTACAACCACTTGATGATGAGTCAAAGATTTTTACAGTATTTTTAATACTTACTAGTGTAGTGATTGTTGGTTTTGCAATAAAAGTAATTACCGAATATATTTTGAGCAAAAACGATGTTGAAGAAATAAAACAAAGAAAGATGCAAAAACGTATTGATAGCCTTAAAAGCCATATCATTATATGTGGCTATGGGAGAAACGGAAAACAAGCAGCAACAAAATTATTAGCTTATAAAAAAGCATTTGTTATTATCGAGAAAAGTAAAGAGGTTATTGATAAGTTTCAAAGCGAACTTGTACCTTTTGTACAAGGAAACGCAAATGAAGATGAAATTCTTTTACAAGCAGGAATAGAAAGAGCTGATTGTTTAATTTCAGCATTACCCAATGATGCCGATAATTTGTTTGTCGTATTATCTGCAAGACAGATTAACAAAAGTATGAACATTATTAGTCGCGCATCTCAAGATACTTCGTATCAAAAACTAAAACTTGCAGGAGCCAACAATGTTATTTTACCAGATAGAATTGGAGGTGATCACATGGCGTCTTTAGTTGTTGTTCCAGGCTTAATAGAGTTTATAGATAATCTCTCAATAGTTGGCAAGGCAAATATTAATATTGAAGAGATTCCTGTCGAAAAATTATATAACACAGCTCAAATAAAAACAATCAAAGACCTTGATCTCCGTAAAAAAACAGGATGCAATGTAATTGGTTATAAAGATGTTAATGGAGAGTATATTGTAAACCCAGAGGCAAATCAAGAATTAATTCCTAATTCCAAAGTGATAGTTCTAGGAAGACCAGAGCAAATACAAAGGCTCAATTCAGTTTATAATATTGATTAGACATAGATTTTTTTAACAGCATATGTTTTAAGAATTCGTTTTTTTTTAGCATCTTGCTGGCTTTATATTTAAATTTCAAATAAAACTACTAACTAATATTTTTCAATTATGAAGAAATATCTTCTTTCTATTTTTACTTTAATATTACCTCTTTTAACCTTTGCACAAGAAGCAGAGAAAGGCTTAGATGAAAGAGTAAATGATGCTTTTATGCCTATAGCTAACTGGTGGGAAGGTTTCGTTTTATACCCTGTTTCTATTGGCGGTGTTGCCGTTCCATTTGTTGTAATACTATTGGTGGTTGGTGCAACATTTTTTACTATTTCCTTTAAATTTCCAGGGTTTACCAAATTTGGTTTAGCTATTAATACCGTAAGAGGTAAGTATGATGAAATTGAAGGGCATCATCACGCATACGAAAAAGTTGCAGTAAATATAGTTGATGGAGATTTACCTGATACAATAAGAGATGAAAGTAAAGAGGGAGAAGTGAGTCATTTTCAAGCATTGGCTACCGCAGTTTCTGGAACGGTAGGTTTAGGAAACATTGCAGGTGTTGCAGTGGCTATTGCGCTTGGTGGACCAGGAGCAACATTCTGGATGATAGTTTGTGGACTAATTGGAATGTCAACAAAATTTGTAGAGTGTACACTAGGTGTTAAATATAGAGATGTTGGTGAAGATGGTACAGTATATGGTGGACCTATGTATTATTTAAGCAAAGGGCTTAAAGAAAAAGGCTTTGCTGGTATTGGTAAGGTTTTGGCCGTTCTTTTTGCAATTCTTTGTATAGGAGCATCTTTTGGAGGGGGTAATGCTTTTCAATCCAATCAAGCTGCAGTCCAATTAAGTTCTTTATTTGGTTTAGAAGGTGGAGCAACTGGAATTATAATTGGTGTTATATTAGCTGTTTTAGTTGGAATAGTAATTATTGGTGGAATTAAAAGAATTGCTAAAATAACAGAAAAGATAGTGCCTTTTATGGCGGGTATTTATGTTATTGCTGCTTTGGTTATTATTTTTGCAAACTTTAGCGATATTGGTACAGCCTTTGGGTTAATTTTTGAAGGTGCATTTACTCCAATGGCAGGACTAGGCGGTTTAGTTGGAGTCCTTATTGTAGGATTTCAGCGTGCTGCATTTTCTAATGAAGCTGGAGCAGGTTCCGCAGCAATAGCGCATTCGGCAGTAAAAACAAAATTTCCAGCATCAGAGGGTATAGTTGCTCTTTTAGAGCCATTTATTGATACAGTAGTAATTTGTACGATGACAGCTTTAGTTATTATTTTCTTTAATATTGATGGAGGGAATATGCAAAGTGTATTTCAATATGGAGCTGCTGGAGATTCGGCAAGTAGTGTATTATTGAATGTCGATGGAAGTTCTGTTGGTGGTGTAGATTTAACATCATTGGCTTTTGACTCAGTAATCCCGGGATTTTCCTATATTCTTACAATTGCTATCGTACTGTTTGCTTTTTCAACTATGATTTCTTGGTCATATTATGGATTACAATCTTGGAAATATTTATTTGGCAAAGGAAAAACAGCCGATATGGTTTATAAAATTTTATTCCTCTTATTTGTAATTATTGGAGCAGCTGCAACATTGGATGCTGTAATTAAATTCTCTGATGCCATGATTTTAGCACTAGTATTTCCTAATATGATAGGACTATTCTTCTTGTTCCCTAAAGTTAGGGAAGAAATGACTAAATATATTAGCGCTATTAAAGCGAGTAAAGAATAAAAAATTAAATACTTATAAAATGAAATCCTATTTCAAGTTTTCTAGAAAACAGCGAAGTGGGATTTTTTTATTGATACTACTTATTGTTATTTTTCAAGGTCTGTACTTTTTCGTTGACTTTTCCTCTGATGATGTTCCAATCAATCAAATTGAATTAAAACGATTTAAAAATGAAGTCGATTCATTACGCTTGGTTGAAATTGAAAATAGAAAACCTACAATATATCCATTTAACCCTAATTACATTACAGATTATAAAGGATATACACTTGGAATGAATAATGAAGAGATTGATAGATTGCTTCAGTATAGAAAACAAGACCAATGGGTTAATTCTGCAAAAGAGTTCCAAAACATCACGAAAATTTCAGATTCATTATTAAACGTTATTTCCCCATATTTTAAATTCCCAGATTGGGTAACAAACCCAAAACCTAAAACTAGTTTTAATAATGATAAGAGTAATGTAGCAAAAACTTATGAGCAAAAAATTGATTTAAATACGGCTACAATAAATCAATTAAGAAGCGTTAACGGAATCGGAGATAAACTATCACAACGTATTATTGATTTTAGAAATAAATTTGTAGGAGGTTTTATAGATAATATTCAACTTCAAGATGTGTATGGTTTATTGCCAGAAGTGATAGAGCGAATTAATAATGAGTTTATAGTAAAAACACCTCGACAAATTACAAAGTTCAATCTTAATTCAGCAACTATTGAAGAGCTTGTTACCATTCAACATGTAGATTATGAGTTGGCATACGAAATCATTGAGCAACGCACCTTACGAGAAGGTTATAAATCTTTCGATGAATTAAGAAAAGTAAAAGGTTTTCCTGTTGACAAAATTGAGATAATTAAATTATATTTGACCCTCAATTAAAACGTACCAAATTAATTTTTATGAATTTTAATTATAGTGAAGAGCAACTAATGATTGCAGCTTCTGCTAAAGACTTTGCAGAACAGCATATTCGGCCATATATTATGGAGTGGGATGAAGCTCAAACATTCCCTGTAGAGCTTTTTAAAAAAGCTGGAGAAATGGGGTTTATGGGTGTCTTTATTCCTGAAGAATATGGAGGCTCTGGTTTAGGGTATCATGAATACATTTCTATTATAGAAGAAATTTCTAAAGTAGATCCATCTATAGGGCTATCAGTTGCTGCACATAATTCGTTATGTACAGGGCATATATATTATTTTGGTAGTGAAGCTCAAAAACAAAAATGGTTACCAAAATTAGCATCGGCCGAATGGATTGGTGCTTGGGGATTAACAGAGCATAATACAGGAAGTGACGCTGGAGGGATGAATACAACAGCGACTAAATATGGCGATTACTATATATTAAATGGTGCAAAAAACTTTATAACACATGGTAAGAGTGGAGATGTTGCTGTGGTTATAGCAAGAACAGGAAAAAAAGGAGACTCCCATGGTATGTCTGCTTTTGTTATTGAAAAAGGAACACCAGGATTTACTTCTGGAAAAAAAGAAGACAAACTTGGAATGCGAGCTAGTGAAACTGCTGAATTAGTTTTTGATAACTGTCGTGTACATAAAGATAATATGTTGGGGAAAGAAGGCGAAGGCTTTGTACAATCGCTTAAAGTTTTAGATGGTGGCCGAATTTCAATAGGTGCGTTATCATTAGGCATTGCAAAAGGCGCTTACGAAGCAGCTCGAAAATATTCAAAAGAACGCATACAGTTTGGGAAACCTATATCTAGTTTTCAAGGTATTTCGTTTAAACTGGTAGATATGGCTACCGAAATTGAAGCATCAGAATTATTACTACATAAAGCAGCTTCTAAGAAAAATTCTGGAGAGCAAATGACCAAAATTGGAGCAATGGCAAAAATGTATGCTAGTGAGGTATGTGTTAGAGCAGCTAATGAAGCGGTACAAATTCATGGTGGTTATGGTTATACAAAAGAGTTTCCTGTAGAAAAATTTTATAGAGATTCAAAGCTGTGTACTATAGGCGAAGGGACAACCGAAATTCAAAAATTAGTCATCGCAAGAAATATTTTAAAATAATATAGAATTAGGTTTGTAAGTTTATAATTAGTTATATCTTTGCAGTCCGAAATTCTAAAAGAGAGGAGGTTAAGACACTATGTTAATAATACCAATTAAAGAAGGAGAAAATATAGATAGAGCGTTAAAACGTTTTAAAAGAAAGTTTGATAAAACTGGAACTAAGAGGTCTTTACAAACACGTAAGCAGTTTAATAAACCTTCAGTAGTTCGTAGAGCTCAAATTCAAAAAGCACAATACATACAGCGATTAAGAGATGCTGAAGAAATCTAGAAAGCTGTAAACATATACATTAAAAACCCACAATATAATTGTGGGTTTTTTTTATATAATTAAGCTAACCATTGTAAAGTTTTGTATTTTTATAATAAGTTAGTAGTAAAATATGACCTTTAAAACCTTTATCGATTATCTTTCACTAGAAAAGAAATATTCATTACATACCGTAAATGCCTATCGAAGGGATTTGGAAACATTTCAGGAGTTTAGTAAGGAGAGATTTACTGAAAATAATATAAACCAAATTAACTACTCTCAAATCAGAAGTTGGATTATACATTTGGTAGATTCTGGTATATCAAACAGAAGTATTAATAGAAAAATATCATCACTTAATTCCTATTACAAGTTTCTGTTAAAAGTAGAGTCGATAAAAGTAAATCCATTAGCAAAACACAAAGCATTAAAAACAAGCAAGAAAATACAGATCCCATTTTCGGAAAAAGAAATTGTTACAGTTTTAGATAACCTTAATTTTGATGATTCTTTTGAAGGCATTCGGGATAAACTAATAATAGAGTTGTTTTACTCAACAGGTATACGACGTATAGAATTAGTACAGCTTAAATTAAAAGATGTCGATGTTTCAAATAAGACTCTTAAAGTTTTAGGTAAAAGAAATAAGGAGCGTTTTTTACCGTTATTAGATTCAGTATTGAAAGCTTTAGAAGCATATAAAAGAAAGAGAAATACGTTAGAAATAATACATGATAAAGACATTTTATTTTTAACTAAAAAAGGAGATAAAATATATGAAACTCTTGTGTATAGAATTATAAATGATTATTTTAGTAAAGCATCTACAAAAGTAAAAAAGAGTCCACATATATTAAGGCACTCATTTGCTACTCATTTGCTTAATCAAGGAGCCGATTTAAATGCTGTAAAAGAATTGCTTGGGCATTCCAGTTTAGCTGCAACCCAAGTTTATACACACAATAGTATAGCCAAACTAAAAAAGGTGTATGCAAAGTCACATCCAAGAAATAAATAATTACAATTAAATATTGTCTAACCAAAAACGTAGAAAGATGAAAGTACACACGCAATCCGTTAACTTTAATGCCGACCAAAAATTATTAGATTTTATTCAAAGACGAATGAATAAGTTAGATGTTTATTATGACAAGGTTATTAAATCAGATATATATTTAAAAGTAGAAAACACAAGAGGTAAAGAAAATAAAATATTTGAAGCATCAGTAAGTGTTCCTGGAGATAGTATTGTTGTAAAAAAGGTTTGTAAAACTTTTGAAGAAGGAGTAGATTCAGCAGTTAATTCGTTAGAAAGGCAACTAAAAAAACGCAAAGAGAAATTAAGACCGCATTTATAGAGAAAATTTCTTAAAAAATGTTTTGATTAAAAAAATAAATATCTACATTTGCAGTCCGTTAGAAATAGCGGACTTTTTGTTGCGTAAAAAACAACAAAAAAAGCCGATGTAGCTCAGCTGGCTAGAGCAGCTGATTTGTAATCAGCAGGTCGTGG
>CAZQBE010000142.1:0-6626 GCA_964591595.1 uncultured Flavobacteriaceae bacterium | reverse complement strand
GGTGTCACGTTATGGAACACGAAAGCTTTGAAGACACTTTAGTGGCAAAGGTCATGAATGATAATTTTATAAGCATTAAAGTGGACAGAGAAGAGCGTCCAGATGTTGATCAAGTGTATATGAACGCGGTACAATTAATGACAGGAAGCGGTGGTTGGCCACTTAATACTGTCGCGCTTCCAGATGGAAGACCCGTTTGGGGAGGTACCTATTTTAAAAAAGAACAATGGATAAAAATACTTAATCAAATTTCGGATGTATATAAAGAAGACCCTTCAAAACTAATAGCCTATGCCGATAAATTGGAGGCTGGCATTAAATCTCTGGATGTTGTTACTCTTAATACAAATGAAGTAGAATTCACTAAAGACTTTATTGGTGAATCCATCTCAACTTGGTCCAAAAATTTCGACAATACTAAAGGTGGAATGAATCGTGCTCCAAAATTTATGATGCCCAATAATTTACACTTTTTACTACGACAAGCGTATCAAAACAAAGACGCTACGCTTCAGGAATATGTGAATCTCACATTAACTAAAATTGCTTATGGAGGTGTATTTGACCATGTAGGTGGTGGTTTTTCACGCTACTCGGTAGACAATAAATGGCATGTGCCTCATTTTGAAAAAATGCTTTATGATAATGCGCAATTAGTGAGTCTTTATAGTGATGCCTATTTAATTACAAAAAATAAATTATATAAAGACGTAGTTTATCAAACCTTGGTATTTGTAGAACGTAAGTTAACTAATCCTGAAGGAACTTTTTATTCGTCTTTAGATGCTGATAGCACAACTCCTGAAGGGAAATTAGAAGAGGGAGCATATTATGTTTGGGCAAAAGAGGAATTAAAACCTTTATTAGGGGATGATTTTAATCTTTTTGCTGATTATTATAATGTAAATGATTATGGTCTCTGGGAGCATAATAACTATGTTTTAATTAGAAAAGACAGTGATAAAGATATTGCTAAGAAATATACTATTTCTACTGAAGTGTTATCACAAAAAATAAAGCAATGGAAAAATGTATTGTTAACAGAACGAGAAAAACGTAATCTCCCAAGGTTAGATGATAAAGTGCTTACCTCTTGGAATGCCCTAATGTTAAAAGGTTATGTAGACGCTTATCGTGTGTTTAATGAACCTCGTTTTTTAGAAGCAGCAATTAAAAATGCTAATTTCATATTAGACAAACAATTAACAGCTGATGGCAGTTTAAACCATAGCTATAAAGATGGCAAAAGCACTATTAATGGATATCTAGAAGATTATGCTGCAACCATAGATGCATTTCTTACACTTTATGAAAACACTTTAGATGAAAAGTGGTTACAAACAGCAAAAAAATTAACTAATTACACTTTTGACCATTTTTTTGATGACATTAGTAAAATGTTTTATTTCACATCAGATAAAGATGCATCTCTGGTAACCAGAAGTATTGAATATAGAGATAATGTTATTCCTGCCAGCAATTCAATAATGGCAAAAAATTTGTTTAAATTATCTCATTATTTTGATAATGAAGCATATTACAATACGGCGACAACAATGTTACATAATATCAATCCTGAAATTGCTTCATATCCTTCAGGATTTTCAAACTGGTTAGATTTAATGCTAAACTACACCAACAACTATTACGAAGTTGCTCTTGTTGGAGATAACGCTTTGGATAAAATTAAAGAGCTAAATCAATCCTATATTCCTAATAAACTTATTGTTGGGAGTACAAGTGATAACACCTTACCCCTTCTTGAAAACAGGCATGTTGAAGGCGAAACATTTATCTATGTCTGTGTAAATAAAGCTTGTAAACTTCCTGTGAAAGAAGTTGAAAAAGCATTAACTCTAATTGAAAAATAGTATGGAAACCATCACAAAAATATTGATTGCATTTGTTGCTCTAGAACATTTATACTTTTTGGTTTTAGAAATGTTTTTATGGACTAAACCAAAAGGCATTAAAACTTTTGGTTTAAAATCTAAAGCATATGCTGAAGAAACTAAAGCATTAGCTGCCAATCAAGGGTTATATAATGGTTTTTTGGTAGCTGGGTTAATCTGGTCAATTATCTCAAAAAATACAGAAATAGCAATTTTCTTTTTAAGCTGTGTAATTATTGCAGGTATTTATGGTGCTTACTCAACAAAAAAGATACGATTGTTTTATGTACAAGCTGTTCCTGCAATACTCGCATTATTACTTGTTGTTTTTAACTAGAAAATATTAATTTAAAATTATAAATAAAATGGAATACATTGAAAAACTTTGGTCTCTTATTTTAGAATTTTCTCCGCAAATATTAATCGCTTTAGCAATTTTAATTGTTGGGCTTTTTGCAATACGCCTAGTAACAAAATTATCAAGAAAAATGATGGCAAAAGGAGGTTTAGATATCACACTACAAAAATTCTTGTCTAATCTTGTTAACTGGACTCTTAAAATATTATTATTTATAGTAGTCATTTCAAAATTAGGAGTAGAAACCACTTCTTTCGCAGCTATTTTGGCAGCAGCTGGTTTAGCAGTTGGACTAGCTTTACAAGGATCCCTAAGTAATTTTGCAGGTGGTGTTTTTTGATTATGATTTTTAAACCTATAAAAAATGGAGATCTTATAGAAGCACAAGGAGAAATTGGTGTTGTTAAAGAAATAGAGATTTTTACTACCAAATTAACTGGTCTATCAAACAAAGAAATTATTATACCTAATGGTTCTTTATCTAATGGAAATATAGTTAATTATACTACCGAAGGAACACGTCGTGTGGATTTGGTTTTTGGTGTTGGTTACGATTCTGATATTAAAAAGACCAAAGAAGTGTTGATGAATGTCCTAACTTCACACGCCTTGGTGTTACAAGATCCTGACCCAACGGTTAATGTATCAGAATTAGCAGATAGTTCAATAAATTTTGCTGTTAGACCTTGGTGCAAAACAGAAGATTATTGGACGGTATTTTTTGATGTAACAGAAAACACTAAGGAAGCTCTAGATGCCGCTGGAATAGAAATTCCTTATCCACATCAAGTTGAAATACGTAAAAACAACTAAGGTTTTGGTTTTAAAGCTATAAAATCTTTTAAATAATAGGGTTCAAAATAAGCGACATCTTCGATGTCGTTTTTTTTGTATTTATTATTAGCGAGTAAACTCATTTCGTTTGCCGATGGTAATTTATTATCAATAAAAATAGCATTAGGGTGACTAATCAATGTTTTTGTTTTTTCGACACCATTCCCAATAAAATAAACTTTCCCTTCTTCTAAATAATCTTTAAAAGACTGCTCTTCCAAAATTTGCGCTTGTGTGTCTCTAATCTGTTTGTAATTTAAATCGAAAATTGCGGAATACACTTCCATACGCCTAGCATCCAACATAGGTACAATAACACCTTCTTCTATTTTAATTTGATGTGCTAACGCCTCTAAAGTAGCAACTGAAATTAGTGGTTTATCTATAGCAAAACAAAGCCCTTTTGCTGCCGAAACACCTATACGCAATCCTGTGTAGGATCCTGGTCCTTTGCTAACTGCAATAGCATCCAAATCACTAAATTTAATTTTTGATTTAATTAAAACCTCATCAATATAACTATGCAATCGTTCGGCATGAGAATACTTATTATTGTTATCCTCTTTTAAAACTAAAGTCTCTCCTTCTTTTGAAAGAGAGACTGAGCAATTAGTCGTACTTGTTTCTATATTTAATATTAATGAGCTCATCTTGAATTATTATTGATTACAAAAGTAACTCAAGATGAATTCAATGCCAATTAATCTAGAGTAATTGTTTTACCAAGATAAAAGTCTAATACTTTCGTTTTAAATACAAAATCGTATTTGGCATTTATTAAAGAAGACTCTGCATTAATCAATCGTATTCTTGCCTGTTCTAAATCGAACGAATTCATTGCTCCAAGATTATATCGATCTTGAGAATTGCTAAAAGCAAGCTCTTGAGATTCTAATGATTTTTGTGCTGCTGTAAATGCTTTTAAGGCAGCTTGAGCATCCGTAAATGCACGTTGTATATTAGTTTCTAAATTAAGTTTAGCCTGATCTAAATCAAGTTTTGAATTTTCTTCTCTTATCTTTGATTTTGAAACTGCTGTTTTATTTTGAAATCTAGAGAATATTGGAATACTTACACTTAGATTAAAATTATGGCCTTTGTTTGCATCAAGCTCTCTAAAAAAGGCTTGCTTTGTAAAATCATTTTTGGCTTCACTCCATACAGAACCTAAACCATAACTAAAATTTACTGATGGATAATATCCAGATTTAGAAATTTGAGTACTTAACTCAGCATTTTCAATGTTTTTCTCAGCTACTTTAATTTCATTTCTATTTTCAAAAGCATAATTTAAAATTGGCTTGATATCACTATACATTAGTAGAGCTGATGGTGTATCAACCTCTATTATTTCTACACGAAATCCTTCAAAAGGAATCTGGAGTAGCTGTGATAAAGACAATAATGACAAAGTGTAATTATTATCAGCAACAGTCAATCTCTGTTCATCTGTACTTAAAGTGGCTTCTGCATCAAAAATATTAGCCTTGGGTTGCACTCCAGCATCTACTAAATTACTTACCTGTTCTAATTGCTTAACAGAAAAATCATATTGAGCCTTAGCTGTTTCTAAATTTTCCTTATTAAACAAAACATTTAAATATGCATTAGCTACATTTAATGAAATGTCGTCTTTAATTCTATTTAAATCATATTTATTAATTTCCTGATTTAACAATGATTGCTTGTATAAATTTAAAGTTCTAAACCCATTAAAAACATTTTGATTAACACTAATATTATAATTAAAAGAATTTGTAGTTTGACTGATTCTTTGGTTTGAGACTGGATTAAAACCTGAACCAATACTTACACGTTCCCCTAAACTAGTGTTCAAAGAAGGTAAAAAATTCCCTTTTGCTGCAATAATATCTTGGTCATTTATCAATAAAATGTTTTCCCCCTTCTTTACGGTAATGTTATTTTCTAAAGCATAATCTACACACTCTTGTAATGTCCAAACTTTGCTTTGGGCAGATAATGAAAGACATACTAAGAAAAAGAATGCTACAAAACTATATTTCATATTACTTGTTTTAATTGTCTTCATCTTCGTCTTCGTTATCTTTTGATGCTTTATTCCACACTTTTATTTTATCGCCTTCTTTTACCCCTTCAATAATTTCCACATTAATCCCATCAGATAAACCAATTTCTACATCTACTTTTTTAAATTTACCGTCTTCTCCTTGTATTTCTACAAATGGTTCTTCTGTTATTCTATTAAATTGAAGCAATGCTTCCTTAATGGCCAGAATACTATCCTTACTTTCTATCTCAATTTCGGCATTTGCACTGTAGCCTGCTCTAATTTTAGTGGAAGGATCTATTTTTACGTCCGCTTTTATTGTAAACTGTACTGCACCATTTTCCTCTTTTCCTTTCGGTGCCACAAAAGTTAATATTGCTGGAAATTCTTTTTCGTTAATAGCTCCAAGTATAACCTTTATTTCTATACCTTCTTCAAGCTTTCCTACCTCAGCTTCATCTACTTTACCTTCAAAAATCATGATACTCATATCAGCAATTGTAGCAATTGTAGTTCCTGCATTAAAATTATTACTTTGAATAACTTGATCTCCTTCACGTACAGGAATTTCTAATATAGTTCCAGAGATTTGAGAAATAATATTTGTATTTGCAGAAGTTCCTCTTGAAATCGACCCTTGTTTAATAATACGATAATCATTTTGAGATTGGTCGTATGATTCTTTGGCTTGATTAAATGATAACTCACTATTTTCAAAATCTTGTTTAGAAATGACTCCTTTATCAAACAACCCTTTATTTCTATCAAATACAATTTTTGCATTATCCATAGAAAATTTAGCACTCTTTATTCTACTGTTAGCACTAACTAATGCTTGCTCGTTTGGAACCACTCTAATTCTTGCTATCAGGTCTCCTTTTTTTACTAAATCGCCTTCTTCTACTAGTATTTTATCTACAATTCCTGTTATTTGAGGTTTTAATTCAATTTCTTCCTCAGGATTAAGTTTCCCTGTAGCTACAGCTTTTGTATCTATTGACGTAAAGTAAGGCTCTTCAACTTTATAATCTATTATGTCTTTAGAATTTGAATCTTTAAAATACTTTAATACAAATAGTAACAATACTATCAATACTAGTCCTACTATAATTTTTATTGTTTTTTTCATTTTTTAGTTATTTATTCTTCTCTTAATGCTTCTATTGGTTTTATGCTTGTGGCTTTAAATGCTGGGATTAACCCAATTAAAGTTCCTAAAATAACAAGTATTACTAATGCTAATAATACTACTGAGATGGTAACAGAGGCATTTACAAAAACTGCATCATCACCTTGTCCTAAAGTCTTATCCATTAAAATTAATATCCATCCTCCTGATATGATTCCGAAGAATCCAGCCACTAATGTTAAAAACACTGCTTCTACCACAATTTGTCTCTTAATTTCAAAAGGTGTTGCACCTAATGCGCGACGAACTCCAATTTCTTTGGTTCGCTCTTTTACGGTAATTAATAATATGTTTCCAATGGCAAATACACCTGCTATAAGTGTA
>CAZQBE010000141.1:0-6648 GCA_964591595.1 uncultured Flavobacteriaceae bacterium | reverse complement strand
ATCGTTGGTATGTAATATTGTTATTTTTTTAACTGTGGATGCACTAAATGATTGTAATTCTAAACCACCTAAAGTAATTAAAGCCGTAGACGCTGCTGTTTGTTGTATAAAATATCTTCGTTTCATGAACTACTTATTTTATTTAATTTGGATGAATCTATTATCAATTACAGGATTTAAAGTATCATGCTTTTTAAAATAATCTATAAGCAGATTTCTGAGCTTATAATCTAAATAGTAAAGTGTATCACTTTTTTCAAAAAATGTCATTTTACCACCACCATTATATAAATAATCATGAGTTGCAATATGATATGTCTTATTATCATCAATTGGTTTGCCCTTAATTGTAGCTTCAAGAAGATTGTAATATTTATCTAACTTAATCTGCAAACCAGAAATGGGGTGAGCTTGCTTAGAATGTTGTAAATATGTTACCAGCTCTTTAACATATTTACCTTTTAATTCAATAACAACAATTTCATTTTCAAACGGCATCAACTCATAGGTAGTTCTTGCAGTAACATTGCCTTTAGATAAAATGGCTCTAATTCCTCCATAATTTGATATTGCCATGTCAATGTTATTTCCAGTTCGCTTTTTATAAATAGGAGTAGATAATTCTAGCATGGCATCAGCCATTAAATTACCTATAGCTGTATTTAAATGCCCATTATTTTTTGAATAGGTGCTAACCGAATATGCTAAAATACTATCTAAATCTTTAGTAATATACTCTCTAAATGGTTTTATAAAATTCTCAATGTCTTGCTTATCACTAATAGAATTATTTATTTCAATTCTCTTTCCTTCAATTTTGGTAAGATGTAAGTCTTGTTTACATGCTGTAAAAAGGCATACTATCAAGCAAAATATAAAATATTTTAAATTCATATAATAAGTCGTTATTTCATTAACAATTAATTGTGTTGTTTACTACATTTGTGCAAAGTTTAAATATAAATGATTTTAAAACGATTCAAGGAAAAATCTAATCAAAAATATATTAACAGTATATTAAACTCTAGAAAGCCCAATGTTGATGCATGTAAAATAGAATTGGTTGGAGTTATTATAAACTTTGATGAGTTTAATAATTACGAGATATTTCGAAATTTTTTTAAAAGTATTGGAATTCTTGAGAACAAAGTAAAATTCATTACATTTATTACTGATGATAAGTTAACACCTAATAGTTGGGATGCCTATTTTAATCCAAAAAATTTTGGGTGGAATGGTAAAATTAACGGTGTGGAATTGCAAGAGTTTGTAGGCTTAGAATTTGATGCTTTAATAAGCTATTATAAAGAAGATAATTTAGAATTAAACCTAGTAACAGCATTGTCTAAAGCTAATTTTAAAATTGGAATTTCTAGTAAAGATCAGCGTCTAAATGACTTTATAATAAATGTAAACCCTAACCAAACTGAAATTTTTAAAGAAGAATTAATAAAATATTTAAAAGTACTTAATAAAATATAGCATGAATAAGTTAGTAGGTACAGGAGTTGCTCTGGTTACACCTTTTAAAGAAGATCTTAGTGTAGATCATGAGGCACTTACAAATATTGTAAATTATAATATTGAAAATGGAACAAATTATTTAGTTATTTGTGGCACTACAGGAGAGAGTGTAACCATTACCAAACAGGAGAAGAAGGAGATTGTAACAACAATAAAAAAGGCAAATAATGGGAGAGTACCTTTAGTTTTAGGTATAGGAGGAAACAATACAACTCAGGTTATTGAAGAAATTAAGGCTACAGATTTTAGTCAGATTACCGCAATCCTATCAGTATCGCCTTATTATAGCAAGCCAACACAGGAAGGCATATACCAGCATTTTAAATCAATAGCTGAGGCTTGTCCAATACCAATTATTTTATATAATGTTCCTGGAAGGACTTCAAAAAATATGTTATCAGAAACTACCTTGCGTTTGGCAAATAATTTTGATAACATAGTTGCGGTAAAAGAAGCAGGGAATAATACGCAACAGTATTTAGAACTATTAAAGGATAAACCAGACGATTTTCTTGTGATTTCAGGTGATGACGACTTAGCACTAGGTGTAGTTTTAGCAGGTGGTTCTGGCGTTATTTCTGTTTTAGGGCAAGCATTCCCAAAAGAGTTTTCTAAAATGATTCAATTAGGATTGGAAGGAAAGACAAAAGAAGCTTATGCGCTACACTATAAATTTATAGAAATTACAAGTTTAATTTTTGAAGAGAATAACCCAGCAGGAATTAAAGCTGTTTTAAAAATACTAGGGTTATGTGGTGATAGTGTAAGGTTGCCATTAGTTACAGCTACACAAGGGTTAAAATCGAAAATAAATACCTTTTTAGAAACCATTTAATTTTCGGTAAAAGTTAAATATTACTTAAACCTTAATTTTAAGTACAAATGTCGTTTTATTTTAGCTTAAAATATTAGTTTTTAAAATACGTTATTAATGCTTACTTTTGCATCCTGTTTAAAATTATGAAAAAACTTATTTACATATTAGTTATAGCAATTACATTTAGTTCCTGCAACGAATATCAAAAGGCGTTAAAAAACGAAGATATTGCAGTTAAATTTAAATTAGGTTCAGAGTTATTCGATGCTGGTAAATTTAGTAAAGCGAATCGGCTTTTTACACAAATTGCACCTAAGTATAGAGGTAAACCACAAGCTGAAAAACTAATGTATATGTATTCTAAAACGTTCTATGAAATGCGTGAGTATTATAACGCTAACTATCAAATGGAACGTTTTGTTAGTGCTTATCCTAATAGCGAAAAGGTTGAAGAAATTGCTTTTTTAGGAGCTAAGAGTTATTATCATATTCCTCCTGTTTATAGTAAAGAGCAAAAAGAAACTATTTTGGCTATTGAAAAGCTGCAAGGGTTTATTAATAGTTTTCCAGAATCTGAATATTTGGCTGAAGCAAATACTATGGTTAAGGAATTAGATTATAAGTTAGAGAAGAAAGCTTATGAAATTGCAAAGCAATACCATACAATTGCACCTCATAATAGAGACTATGAAGCAGCGATAAAGGCATTTGATAATTTTATTATTGATTTTCCAGGCACTTCGTTTAAGGAAGATGCTATGTTCTATAGATTAGATTCAGCATATCAGCTAGCTATGAATAGTGTTGAGTGGAAAAAAGAAGAACGGATAAAAAAAGCAATTGTTCTATATAATTCATTTAAAAGTAGATTTAAAGAATCTTCTTATATTGAAAAAATCAATAAAATGAATGAAAACCTTATTGAGTTGCAAAAATCATTTAATACAAAAAGTTAATTATATATAAAGATGGATTTAAAGAAAGTAAATGCTCCTATAAATACAGAAACGTATAATAGAAATGACATTGATGCACCCACTGAAAATATTTATGAAGCAATTTCAGTTATTTCAAGACGAGCAGAACAAATTAATACTGAGATAAGAAAAGAACTTATTGATAAGTTAGAAGAATTTGCAACGTATAACGACAGTCTTGAAGAAATCTTTGAAAACAAAGAACAAATAGAGGTTTCTAAATTTTACGAAAAATTACCTAAACCTCATGCTTTAGCTGTTCAAGAATGGCTAAATGATAAGATTTACTACAGAAACACTGAGGAAGAAGAAGATACTCAAGAATAATAATTGATGATGTCTATATTAAGAGGCAAGAATATACTATTAGGCATAACTGCTGGTATAGCCGCTTATAAAACAGCATCATTAGTAAGGTTATTTGTTAAGGCAGGTGCTAATGTTAAAGTTATTATGACACCTACTTCTAAAGACTTTGTTACACCTTTAACATTATCTACTCTATCAAAGAACCCTGTTATATCATCATTTGTTAACGAAGATGATGAGAATGCAGTTTGGAATAATCATGTTGAATTAGGGATTTGGGCTGATTTATTTTTAATAGCTCCTGCAACTGCAAATACCATGTCTAAAATGGCAACAGGTACTAGTGATAATATGTTACTCACAACCTATTTATCTGCAAAATGTCCAGTTTATTTTGCACCAGCTATGGATTTGGATATGTATAAACACGATACTACAAGTAACTCCATTAAAAAGCTTGAAAGTTTTGGTAATATATTAATACCTGCCACAAGCGGTGAATTAGCTAGTGGTTTGGTTGGAGAAGGACGTATGGCAGAACCAGAAGATATTATCTCTTTTATTGAAAACGATATTGTAAAAAGCCTGCCATTGCATGAAAAGGCTGTATTAATTACAGCAGGACCAACCTACGAAGCTATTGATCCAGTCCGTTTTATTGGAAATCATTCTAGCGGTAAAATGGGTTTTGAAATAGCTAGAGCTGCCGCCAATTTAGGAGCGAAAGTAACATTAGTTTCTGGACCAACACACCAAAGAGCTGATAGTTCACTAATTACAATTGTACCAGTTGTGAGTGCTAGTGAAATGTATGATGAAGTTCATAAGTATTTTAAAAACACAGATATAGCTATACTTTCGGCAGCTGTTGCAGATTATAAACCAAAAATTACAGCGACTCAAAAAATAAAAAAGAAAGATTCTACGTTAACTTTAGAGTTAGAAAAAACTAAAGACATATTAGCATCTTTAGGACAAATTAAAAAAAATCAAGTTCTTGTAGGTTTTGCATTAGAAACGAATAACGAATTAGAAAATGCAATTGGGAAGCTAAAAAAGAAGAATTTAGATTTAATTGTATTAAATTCGTTAAATGATGATGGTGCTGGTTTTGGTGTTCCCACTAATAAAGTAACCATTATTGATAAAAACGAGAACAGTATTAACTATGGCTTAAAATCTAAAGCAGACGTTGCTCAGGATATTATGCAAGAAATTTTAAAACAACTCCATGCGTAAAATTTTATATTTAGTTGCATTTCTTTATGCATTATCAATCCAATCGCAAGAGTTAATTTGTGATATTATTGTTGACGCACAACTTACTGGTAATGAAAATGTTCAGGTTTTTAAAACTTTAGAAACTCAACTTAAAGAGTTTATCAATAATACTAAGTGGACAAATAAAAATTTTGCACCAAACGAACGTATTAATGCTAGTATGGTCATAAAAATTGAAAGCTATAATAACGACGTTTTTAGAGCTACTATTCAAGTAAGATCATCAAGACCTGTTTTTAACTCATCGTATAGTTCTCCAATTTATAATTTTAACGACAGAGATTTTTCTTTTAGATATCAGGAATTTCAAAATTTTATATACAACCCTAATCAGTTTGAATCCAACTTAGTTTCGGTATTGGCATATCACATTTATATAATTTTGGCTATGGATGCTGATTCTTTTGCTTTAAATGGAGGTGAAACCTATTATGAGCAAGCCAGAGCTATTTTAAATTTTTCACAGCAAAGTAGTTTTAAAGGTTGGAAACCCGAAGATGGATTACAATCAAGATTTTCTTTAATAGATAATATTATGTCTCCAACATATAAAGAGTTTAGGAGTGTTTTGTATAATTATCATATGAAGGGCTTAGATGTAATGAGCCAAAATCCAAAAAAAGGTAAAGAAAATATTGCTAGAGCAATCAAAGAATTTGTAACTATGAACAATAGAAGACCTAACTCTTTTCTTTTAAGAGTATTTTTTGATGCTAAAGCAGAAGAAATTGAAGATATCTTTAGTGATGGTCCAAGTGTAAGTATTACGGACTTAGTATCTTCATTATCAAAAATGGCACCTACACATTCCAATAAATGGCGAAATATTAGTTTTTAAAAGCCATTTTCTATCAAAATAAAATTGTAGCTTAGTTCTTTTAATTTCTAAAAAATAATTTACGATTGCTTACGACCTTATCCATAAAAAACTATGCTTTAATAGATAGCCTTCAAGTTAACTTTAAAAATGGCTTAACTATTATTACTGGAGAAACAGGAGCTGGAAAATCAATTCTTTTAGGAGGTTTGTCATTAATACTAGGTAAGCGTGTCGATATTACTAACGTAAAGGATACTTCAAAAAAATGTGTCATTGAAGCTACTTTCGATATAGCCAATTATAATTTGAAATCCTTTTTCAAGGGTGAAGATTTAGATTATGAATCTGAGACCATAATAAGACGTGAAATACTTCCTTCAGGAAAATCCAGAGCATTTGTAAACGACTCACCAGTTAACCTCAATGTATTATCCATATTAGGAGTTTATTTAATTGATATTCATTCACAACATCAAACCTTAGAGCTTGCTAATGATCAGTACCAATTTCAAATAATTGATGCCTTGGCAAATAATGATGATGATTTAAAGAAATACACTTTTAAATTAAAACAATTTAAAGACCTAAGTGCGACAATTACAGTATTACAAGAACAGAAAGCTGAAGCCGTTAAAGAGTATGATTACAATGTCTTTTTATTGCAAGAATTGGAAGAGGCTAATTTAATTCCAGATGAATTAACAATACTTGAAACCGAATATGAAACGCTTAATAATATTGAAGCCATTAAAGATGAATTAAACTTATCTAGTCAATTATTAAATGACGAGCAAATAGGAATTCTACAAGAAGTAACTACATTGAAAAATAGCCTTCAAAAACTATCTGGGATTTCAAATGTTTTTTCAGAGTTGTATAATAGAGTTAATAGTGTTTTAATAGAGTTGGACGATGTTTTT
>CAZQBE010000140.1:0-6659 GCA_964591595.1 uncultured Flavobacteriaceae bacterium | reverse complement strand
TTATGCTTTTAAGTATGATTACCCGTTGTCTTTTAAATAATATTTGTCAATTCGAAAACTATTTTAACTCAAAATGCACATTGGGCTACTTTATTATAAAAAAACTACTTTTGAAATAGTATTATCATTTTCTTATCTGAAAACACTATTATGAGCTATTTTTTTAAAACGCTATTCCTGTTATGTATTTTATCCATAACATCACTTTCATGTAAAACCAACAATAATGACATAAATACCATTGCAGTAGATACTGTTTCAACCAAAGCGACACTAGTAAAACATACGGTATTATCTAATGGACATCCAATGGCAGTATGGGAAAAACAAATAGATGATGCGAAAGGCATTATCCTTTTTGTACATGGAAGAACTTGGAGTGGTATTCCCGATTTTGATTTGCAAGTTGAAGGTGAAGAACTATCATTAATGGACGGTTTGAATGCACAAGGATATACCACATATGCAATAGACTTACGTGGTTATGGAGAAACACCAAGAGATAGTACAGCATGGGCAACACCGATTGCGTCAGCAAAAGATGTTACTAATATAATACAGTGGATTTCAGAACAGAACAACAATACAAAAGTGCATTTATTTGGTTGGTCTATGGGATCTACAATCGCATTATTAGCCGCACAAAATGAAGCGACCAATATGGCTAGCCTTACAGTATTTGGTTTTTGGATGGATTTAGATGTCAAAATACTAGAAGACCCAGAACATAATGAGTTACAAAAAACCGTAAATACTGCTAAAGCCGCTGCAAGCGATTTTATTACTCCTGGTAGCATTAGCCATAATGCTATAGACACTTATGTGAAAATGGCATTAAAGTCCGATCCTATTCGAGTAGATTGGAAACAACTGAATGAATATAATACCATTAATCCATCATTATTAGAACTTCCTGTATTAATTTTACAAGGTGAGTTTGATCCTATTGCACCTACTGAAAGACAATCTAAATTATTTACTCGCTTAAAAACAGCCAACAAAAGTTGGGTTGTAATTTCAGGAGGCGATCATGCAGCATTTATGGAAACTCCAAGACCGCATTTTATTGAAGCATTTGCTAGATTTATTAATCGGTTTAACTAATAAAACTATAATCATTTTTTAAATTAAAATATGATAAAATTCTTTCGTAAAATCCGTCAAAACATGATTAAAAAAAACAAAGTTAGTAATTATCTGCTTTATGCTGTCGGAGAAATTGTGTTGGTTGTTGTTGGGATTTTAATTGCGTTGCAGATTAATAATTGGAATGAAAACAGAGTCAATAAAAATAAATTTGAAGCTTATTTAGGTGAAATGATTATTGACTTAAAACTTGATGTCAAATCTTTTGATCATGAAATTGCTAAAACTTCAATGTCTATTTCTAAAACAAAATCTTTTTTAGCACATAAAGATTATAGCACTTTTAAAATTGATAGTCTAGAAAAAAGTTTAGAAACATTTAGCGCAATTATTAGCATAAACAAATCAACCTTTAATAAAATAGAAGATTCAGGAATTACAGATTTTGGAGAGTACAATGACTTGTATAATGAGATTTCTGAATATTATAATTATAAAATCCTTAAAGTACTCGGCTATTCAAAAGTTATAAATAGACAAGTTGAAGAAGAAGATAAGGTCTGGCGTTATCAACAACAAGATTATGAATTTAAATATAGCACAGAGTTAACATCTCTTCAAAATAATGAAGATGCAAAAGAAATTTTAATTAAACTCATCAAATCTCCTACAGCTAGAAATATTTTAAAAATTGATTTTAGAAGAAAAACTCAACTATTGGGATATATACAAAGTTTAAAAGGAGAGACCCTAAAACTAATTAGTTCTATTGGAGCAGAATTAAAAAATGAATAATTAACAAAAGCACAACGACAAACAATGATAAAATTCTTCCGTAAAATCCGTCAGCAAATGCTTACAAAAAACCAAATTGGTAAATACATACTCTATGCAATAGGTGAAATCATTCTTGTTGTTATTGGAATATTAATTGCATTAAGTATTAATAACTGGAATAATAACAATTTAAGGACTAACGAAGAAATGAATGCATTAAGTAATATGCTATTAGACCTAAATTTAGACATAAACGCAATTAATAATGCTTTAAAAATTCATGAAAACACCTTAAAAACTCATATTAAATTCAGAAAAATACTACTAAAACAATCTCCAGCTAACGATAGTATTGGGTTTTTTATTAGGATGTTGAATAGTTCCTCTACTCCAACATTTAGTTCATCAACTTATAAAACCATATCACAGACAGGATTAAATTTAATTCAAAATGATTCCTTGAGAAATTCAATAGTTAAGTATTACGAAACTTTAATTCCATATTTAAATGAAAAGGCTAATTTGGATCCTAAATTTCAATTCCAAATTCTTTTAAAACCCTATTATATTAAGCATTTAAAATTGGAATTAAACCCAAATGGTTCTATGAAGCATTCTGTCAATAATTTAAAAAAATTATTGAATGATAATGAGTTTTTAAACGAGCTTAATCTTTCAATTAATTTTCGACGAAGAATTATTAGACACCATAAAATAGGAATTAAACATGCAGAATCCTTGACACAAATAATAAATAACGAATTAAAGAATAGAAATAATTAAATTTCCTAATGAAAGACTAAAAAAAAACCAATGATAAAATCCTTCTGAAAAATCATTAAATGACCAAAACCCGTCAAACCTTTTCATCTCGATTAGCAACTATTATTACTATGGTTGGTATTTCTGTAGGTTTAGGTAATGTATGGCGTTTTCCTTATATGATGGGAGAATATGGTGGCTCTGCCTTTTTATTTGTGTACCTAATTTTCACCATTCTTTTTGCAGTTCCAGCTGTTATGGCAGAATGGGCTTTAGGTCGAGAAACACGTCAAGGACCTATTGGCGCTTTTACAGCAATGTTTGGAAAAAATACAGGTTTATTTATTGGTTGCATGCTATTGTTAACCGTTTTGGTAGCCGAATCCTATTATATTTTTGTGATTGCAAATATTGGTTTTACAACTGTATTCAGTACTGTAAATGGTTTCGATAGTTCAAGTATTCAAGTCTATAACACCTATTTAAACAATCCATATTTGCAATATGCAATTTGTGTTGTTCTACTATTATTATCTTACATTGTAATTACCAGAGGTTTAAAAAAAGGGATGGAATCCATAAGTAAAATATTTGTGCCTTTCTTCATTATTGTTATGCTGTTCTTAATTGTTTTTGCATTGAGTTTAGAAGGTACTTACCATAACCTTGTTGCGTTTTTAAAACCAAATTTCTCTAATCTTACAGCAACGCATATATTTGCTGCATTAGGGCAGTCTTTCTTTTCATTAGGATTGGGAGGCACATTTTTAGTAGTCTTTGGGAGCTATTTAAGAACTGATGAAAATCTTACAAAATCGTCCATATTTGTTGCCTTTGGCGATGTTGGTGCTGCAATTATGGCTGGATTATTTATTGTTCCAACAGTTCTAGCGCTTAACTTAGATATGAGTCAAGGTCCTGGATTATTGTTCGCCACATTGCCAGAATTATTTCAACGTTTGCCTTATGGTCAAATTATTGGCTCATTCTTTTTATTCGCTCTATTTGCAGTAACGTTTATTTCCAGTTTAGCTGCTATTGAAGTATTATTAGCAGGTATTGGAGATTCAATATTAAAGAAACTAAATCGCAAAACATTAACCTTTTACATTATAATTGTCATATCAATAATCTTAATTCCCATTGCCATTAACCCTTCAATTATTGGAACTTTAGATCTAATATTTGGTTCTGGTATGCAAGTATTAGGTAGTTTATTGGCTATTTTAGCTATAGCTTGGGGACAGAAACGTGCAAAAATGCTGAAATCGGTTTTTGGAACTGAAATCAAATGGTGGCACATGTCTTATTATCTCTGGGTAAAATGGTGTTTACCTGCAGTATTGTTAACAGTATTTATAGGATACATCGTTTCTAAAATTTAAAAAACTTTATTATGAAACATCCAAAAGATAATTTAAAAGCCGTAAATCAAGATTTTATAAAGTACGATCAAGTCGAAAAAAAACAAGTCTATAATTTATCTGAAATTAAAGGCGAAGATGTTTTTGATGAAGACTACGAAATTAAAACCGTTGACATGTCAGGATTTCTTTCAGGTGATGCCGAAGCTATAGAAAGATTTTCTCAGGAACTTGGAGAAGCTATGGAGAATATTGGTTTTGTTATACTTACAGGTCATGGTATTGATGCTAATCTTTTTAGTGAAGCCCGAAAAAAAATTATTTCTTTCTTTGAAGATATTCCTGAAGAAGAACGTTTCCCATATAAAGCCAAACGTCATGGTTCAGTAAATCAAGGCTATTTCCCTATTAATGAAACCACAATCATTCATCCAGATTTGGTAAAAGGTTGGGTATTTTGCAGACGTGCTTTTAATTGGAATGAAGACGAGAATTTTGATGAAAAGGAATACTGGCCACGTCCAGGATACGAACCTTTTTTCCGTGACTTATGCAAGGCAAAACAAACAATTATCTTACCAATAATGCAAGGTATTTTACAGTATCTAAAATGTGATCCACATAGTTATGATGAAAAGCTAACCGAGACAAATTTTGGATTTAGACTTAATTATTATCCAGCTTTAGATGATGATTATAAAGCGAAAGGTGCTGGTAGAATGCTAGGTCACGAAGATGTCGATTTATTTACCATTTTACCTTCTGAAGACTTAGATGGTTTACAAGCGCTCAATAGAGAAAACATGAAATGGGTTAGAATTAACGCACCCAAAGGAAGTATTGTTATTAATACTGGCGATTATATGCAGCGAATAACTAACGACAGACTTCCTTCTACAACGCATCGCGTTAGTGCTCCAAAGGAAGCTACTAAAAGTAATAAAACTAGAGTGTCTTTTCCCATGGCAGTTTATGTTTGGGAAGACGAAATTCTTAATGTGCTTCCTGGACTTGAAAATCCTAAATACGCGCCTATTTCCGCAGTAGAATTTCATACAAAAATTACAAGTAAATATTATGGAGACGACTATGCTGTAAATACTGATGATAACTAATTATCTAAAAGAAATGTCATGAGCAAAAAACAAATTTCTCGGAAAAAATTCATTCAAACCACAGCAGCAGGCGTAATATTTGCAAATTTAGGAACACTTTCTGCACAAAAAGAAAGCCCAGTCAACAAATTAGGATCTAAACGAATTCTGCTAAAAGAAGCTGGCCCAATGCTTCCTCCTGTTCCAGCAATTTTATTAACTGTAAACGGAATGGAAAAAGGCAAAGATGAAATTTCTGTAGTTTGGACATTCATTGTAGAAGGAAAACCACCTCAAATCGGGATTAGTGTTGCTAACGAACATGTTGCTCAAAAAATGATTGATAAACACGGAGAATTTGTTCTTAATGTACCAATTAAAAGTATTGTAAAGCAATTTGATAAGGTAGATATGAGTTCGTCAAAAATTAAAGATAAATTCAAATTGTCTGGACTTACACGTGTAAAAGCATCGACAGTTAATGCACCTGCAATTAAGGAATCTCCTATTCATGTTGAATGTAAAGTCATTCAATCTTTGGTTATTCATCCAAACCGAAAACTCTTTATAGCTGAAGTTCTTGCTACAAATGTTCTTGAAAATGTTTGTGATGAAAATGGTCGACTTATTGTCGGGAATACTCACTTTTTTGGTATGACAGCTGGTAGCGGAGAGTTTTATACCATGGGTAAAAAAGTTGGTTTTATTGGAAAAAGTATTGGCAGAACTGATATTAAATATTAATGAAATTAAACAAACAGAATAGTACTAATAATCAAGCACAAGTATTACTACCAAGTAATGACTTAAATGAAGACATAGATTTTCTCATTAATCTGGATTTTAGACTCATCAATATTTTTCCTGATGACAATCCTGAAGTTGCTGTAATGAAAGGTCATGGTATGCAACTTCGTTTAGACAAAAACGCAAAGTGCTTACCTTCCACAATTCATATATTAACAGATAATCCAGAACAATTTTATAACGGAAAAATAGAATTTAAAGCACCCAACGGAACACTTTTTAAGGTGCTTCCAAAATCATATCAAGTTGTTTATCCAAAAACGGAACATAAATTTGAAGTTCGTCAGTTACAAGACAAAGAACCATGGATTATTGGAAGAGCTGGAATGCTTTATCGAGATTTAATTCTAGATCGTTTAGGAGGAAGTATTATGGCATCGCATATTCGTATTCCTGAAGGTGGTCCAGTTCCAGATATGGTACATTATCATACTATTGGTTTTCAATTAATCTTTTGTTATTCCGGTTGGGTAAAATTAGTATATGAAGATCAAGGTGAACCGTTTATTTTAGAAGCTGGTGATTGTGTAACACAACCTCCTGAGATACGACATCGTGTTTTGGAAGCATCGGATAATTTAGAAGTGATTGAAATAGGTGTACCTGCTGCGCATATGACTACTATAGACCACGATATGGAGTTACCTACAAAAATTCTCAACCCTGAAAGAGAATTTCAAGGTCAAACATTTTGTCATCACAAACTCAATGAAGCCACATGGAAACCTTGGCGAATAAATGGTTTTGAATACCGAAATACTGGAATTAA
>CAZQBE010000139.1:0-6676 GCA_964591595.1 uncultured Flavobacteriaceae bacterium | reverse complement strand
AAAACAAGTAAACTTGTTTGTGGTCCGCAACTCCACTCCTGATACACGCAGGACGATAAGCGTAACTCCAAAATAAAATGAAAAATTTATAAGTAGACTTAGGTTACTCTTTCTTAATCAATTTAAAAGCTCTTTGGTTGTTGTTTTGTGTTATTGTTAAGATATAAATACCTACAGATAGTGTGTTTCCATTTAAGGTAATAGAGTAGGTGTCTGTATCGGTATTCATGTTAAATACATTTTGAGTTATCACTCTTCCTAGTATATCGTATAAAGTGTAGGTTACTGGTTTATCTTCAAAAAGTGAAGCAATTCTAATACTTGCATTGTTTATAAATGGGTTTGGAAAGACTGTAGCATTAAAGCCAATATCTTCATCTATAACCTCAAAAGGATCGGTTATAGTCATTTTTATTTCACTAAACCCAAAACAGTTGCCGCCATAATTTGCAGTTGGTGTAATAAGCACATATCGTGCTGTGGCACTATTAAAATCGGGTCCATCTGTACCTTCATAATTAGATAAACCATTGGCTTGGTCTAAAGTGTAACTACCTAAATTGGTCCACGTTACTCCATCTAAAGAATAATCAATATTAAAATCCTTAATGCCATTGGTTAAGTTTTTAGGCTCGTTAGCATTCCATAATTTTGTTTCGTTTAATATGTAATCATAACCCAAATCGTACATAATCCAATGCGAATCGCCATAAACTGAGTTTGGGTTTGCTGAGGTGTTGCAGGAGATCCAGCCATCAAACCAGGTGGTGCTATGCCTATCAGGATAACACTGTGCATTGCCCAGTTGTGAGCATAAAGCGATAATGAATGTTATATATAGTGTCGTTTTTTTCATAGTTACATGCTCATAAAACCTAAAGGTGGCACACCAGAATTGGTGTCGTAAAAGTTTGCTAGATTTGGTAAAATTAAATTCAAATTGGAAGGAGATACTCCAAACCACAAGGCTAATTCGGCCATATATAAATCGGCTGCTGTTGTTGGTATTAATACACCATCAAATAAATTGAGTTCGCTATTTATAGCTAATGTTGGGTAATCGCCATAAATTTCTTTACCAATTACCGAGCCTCCCATTACAAATGTATTTCCTCCCCAGGCATGGTCTGTTCCATTACCGTTTGAGGATAGTGTTCTTGCAAAATCAGAAATACTAAATGTAGTTACCTCGTTACTTACATTTAATTCTTGTAATACGGTATTAAAATAATTTAATGCACCGTTAACTTCAGCTAATTTTCCTGCATGGTTAATCAACAATTCATCGTGATGATCCCAGTTATCAATATCTACAAAAAATATTTGTCTAGAAAATCCTAATGTGTCTCTTGCTGCTATGGTTTTTGCCACCATTTGAAATTGTGCTGCTAATTTATTGTAGGCTGGTAATGCAGTACTAAAATTTGGAACAGCATCAACCGCTGTTTGAAATTCTATACTAGAATCGTTAGACGATTTTATAGTATTGATATACGTATTCTTGAAAATATCTTGATAATCTCTATCCATCATCGTGTTCAGCGCTTCTGTACGCAGTTGGTCAAACCCATTTTGCCCGCCATAACCACTAATGCCAATACTTCCACTTGGGCTGATAGCATAGGGAATAACTTCATTACCACGCTGAAAGATATTAGATCCCTGCAATGAGATGTTCATGGAAATATTTTGGTTAGAGTTCATGGATTGCACTAAATCGGCAATGCGTCCTCCCCATCCAATATTGGTTCTCTCATGTGGTCTCCCAGTGTGCCATTGTTGTTGCTGGTCGGCATGCGAAAATAGACCTAGTGGCGCTTTTACACTCTTGTTTTGCAGTTCCAATTTTGTAGAAGGCTCAATTAAAGTACCAACGTTACTTATAAAAGCTAAGTTATTGGTTTCAAATAATTGTTGCATATCTGTCATAGATGGATGAACACCAAAAGTTCTACCATCAGTTGTTAATGGATTTATTTGAAGGACTTCATTTTGAGCTATGGCTAAATTTGAACGAGTGGTGGCATATTCGTTATATTCTGTATTCCCTTTGGGGATAAGCATGTTAAAGGAATCATTCCCACCATGTAACATTACAAATACCAAGGCTTTATAATCTCCTGCGGCGATTACCGAAGAGTTATCTAAAGCCGCAGCAGCCATACTTTTTAAACTTATTAAAGACGAAAATAATGTGGTATATCCCACAGCGGCACAGGATTGTCCTATAAATTTTCGTCTGGAGATGTTATTTTGTTTAGGTTTACTCATTTGGGGTTATTTTAGTATGGCGTAATCTGGACTAATTAATATAAGATAGAGCGCCATTTTTACACGGTAATAATCAAAATCTATATTTGGGTCATTTCCAGTAATAGGATCTACAGCATCAATAATGAGTTGCTTTGTTTCATTAGAGAGCATACCACGTGTAAATAATTTGTCTAATTGATTAATAAGTACTTCGCTGTCTTTGGCATAATATTTTAAACCTTCAAAATTTAAAGGCGTGTCTTCAAGACCTAAACCCCATGTGTTTAAAACGGAATAGTATTGTGGATATGTCCAGTAATCTACTTCATTTACAAATGCCAAACTACTAGCGGAGTTGTGTATTTTAAATTCCGGTCCTTCCAAGTTTGCATCTGCAAATTCGCTATTTGGCACATAGTTAGGTGGAAAGAAGTTAAACACGTGAGGTGCTGCTAACGGTGCTTGTTTTGTGGCGTTATAAAAGTTAAAACCAACATTCCAGTTTAAGCCATTTTGATTGTCTTAATCTATTTGACGCGTTACGTTAAAGTATCTAATCATAGGCTCGATGAGTTTCCCTTGGCTGGGATTATTAACCCAACTACAAGATCTTGCTTCATCATCTAACAATATGGCTTTAATAACTGCTTTCATGTCACCACGAACACCCTTAGTATTATTAAAAGCTGCCGACACTCTAGAAATATAGGCTGGAGTTGGATTAGATTTTACAAGTTGCTGAATTAATCGCTTAGCTATAAACGGCGCCACATTGGGATGGTTGAATAGGTGATCTATGGCATCTTCAATATCTTTCATACCAGATTGACCAGACGGAACAACATAGCCATTTAGTAATCGCTTTTCTCCCGGTTCATGCCACGCATCGTACATAATCATCGGGAGATCTTTTTGTGCAAAATAGAATTCTATTCCAAACTCTGCAGTTACTCCATAAGAGTTTTCTATAACAGCCGCAGGGCCGAGACCTGTAAATATTTTCGCAAACTCTTTAATGTCGCTATTGTCATAGGTAGGTATTCTTTCGCCATTTCCATCTAAAATATAACTTCCATCTTGATTGAGCTGATGTAAACCAATAGTAAATAATTGCATGACTTCTCTAGCAAAATTTTCATCAGGATGGATATTTGTATTCGGAAAACTTCTTGGGTTATTATAATGACTCAAATAACCTCCCATCATTGGATGTAAGGTAATTCCAAGTAAGATATCTCTAAAATTACCAAAGGCATTATCCTTTAAAACATCATAATAATCGCCTAAACCAACACCATAATCATTAAGTGCAGAATCCCATGAAATAACTAATATTTCACTTAATGCTAAAGCTATTCTTTGGCGTAATAAATCGTCGTTACCAATATTTGATTCCCACCATGCATATTCAAAATGAATTGCTGAAGGGCCAAAATAATCATCGGCAGTACCGCCATTGGCGACAAACATATCACGTGCTTGGTCATAGATGCTGTTGGTAAGTGCTCCCATTGAAGGAGAGTCTAGATCAAACTGTGCATCGATCCAGTCTTCAAAAGGATTCTCGGCGACCAATTTAATATAAGCAAGGTCTGTTCCAAAAGTAGCTTGTGCTAAAAAGCGTGAGGTTTCTAATAACCGAGCGTCGAGACCTTTGCCGTTTATTGTGTTTTCATCGTCTGCGAATTCGTTCCAATTTGGACGACTTTGCTCACTACTCGATGTTACCGTAATCCCATTGCTGTGACCTGCTCCTAAATAATCGTTATACTGCTGAGCGTTAACACTAAATAACATCAATAAAAAAAAGTAGAATATAATCTTTTTCATATTTTTAATTTGGGATGAATAGCAATTCGTAATACTTACACGTGTGTTAATCAACCAAATATAGTTAAAAAGTAGTTGATTGGTAATATTTTTCGACGAATGGTAATTCAGTAGCTTATATTTAAGTTGAGTATTTTCAGTATCTTCCCTAGATCTTAACGGACAAGCATATGTGTTTAGTCTAGTCAATAATATTTTATAACCATATGAAAAATCTTAAAGAATGTCGCATAAATGTAATGGTGTCTAATATGGATGCAGCGGTAACATTTTATATTGAAACACTTGAATTGGAATTAATCAACAGATATGGTAACCATTATGCCGAAATACAAGCACCTGGACTATTGATTGGTTTACACCCAACTAGCGAAAAAGTTGTAAAAGGAAATAATATAACCATAGGGTTTGGCGTAGTTAATTTTGATAAGAACATAGCACATCTAAAAGCTAAAGGCATTGATTTTACAATAGAACAAGATGGCTATATTCGCTTAGCCTATTTTACCGATTTGGATGGGAATGCCTTGTTCTTAGCAGAAAGAAAAGCATAAATTTTAAATGTAATAGGCTACAGCTATAGCAACTAGAATAACTAAAAGCTTTGAAAGATTAAATTTGTGCCCTTCGCTACTTTCAAATAAAATAATAGTAGATATATGTAAAAATATCCCAATAACTAAAGCTGAAATTTCAGTATAGTAAAGTTTAAAAACAGCAACTTCTTGAGATAGTAAAATACCTAAAGGCGTCATTAATGCAAACAAAGTCAAGAAAAACAGGATTTTAGTACGACTTAAATCAGAAGCTAAAAAGAAGGTCGATAATATAATAGCCACCGGAAGTTTGTGTATAATAACACCGTAGATTAAACTGTGGTGAGCTTCAATTGGAACACCTTCTAAAATCGAATGTATGCTTAAACTTATAAAAAGCAGCCAAGGAAATGCAGATGTATTTTTATGAATATGTACATGACCATGTTCAGCACCTTTTGAAAAGAACTCTAAAACTATTTGCAGTAAAACGCCAATCATAATAAACAGTCCAACCGTTTTGCTATTATCGTGATATACTTCAGGTAAAAAATTAAAAACCGTTATAGACAACAAAAAAGCACCACTAAATGCTAATAGAAGCTTTAGGTTTTTTTGTTTTGAAGGCTTAAAAACTAAAACAAAAACATAGCCAATGAGTACTGCCAGTATGGGAAGAATAAAATTTAGCATCTTACATAAAAATTAATATTAATCGTTCAGAGGTTTTTTTATCAAATTTATGCAATTTATAATCCCCAAACACATCTAGCAATTGTATGTTTGCTTTTTGGAACATGTCTTCAAAATCGTTAAGCGTTATGGCTTTTACGCGTTCGGTATAACTATAAGATTTACCTTCGGCTTCAAACAGAATATCTTTTATTATATGCCCATTTTCAAGATAACGATGTAGCTTAAAGTCAACCCCTTCAACAGTTTTTGTGTTTTCTGCAATAAGATGGTCAATTACAAAATCGGCATTCATAAAATCAATAACACCTATACCATTGTGCTTTAAATTGGCTTTAATAGCCTTAATGGTGTTTAGATTATCATCTTCATTTTCAAAATAACCAAAACTGGTAAACAAATTAAAAACAGCATCAAATTGTTGTGTGTACGGTTTGCTCATATCATGCACGTCAAAATGCAAAGTGTCGTTTTCAAATTGTTTAGCAAAAGCAATACTTTGAGACGATAAATCTACACCAGTAGCATTATAACCCATAGCATTTAAATATACCGAATGTCGCCCTTTACCACAGGCTAAATCTAAAACAGAAGCGTTTTCAGGAAGGTTAAGGTAACTCGTGAGGGTTTCCATAAAAGATTGTGCTTCTTTATCATCTCTATCCTTATATAAAATATGGTAGAACGGTGTGTCGAACCATGAAGTGAACCAATCTTTAGTGTCTTTTGTCATGCATTAATATGTGTCGCAACAAAAATAAAGTATTTTTGCATTCTATTTGCTCGCTAAGCGAGATTTGAGTATTAATTTTTTTTGATAATCTAAGAGATGTTTCAGTTAATGCAAACAGAACTTGCTCTGAGGTTTAATTAGAATATGGAGAATAATTTTAAAATGGTAGCCAAAACTTTGTTTGGTTTTGAGGAACTTTTAGCAAACGAGTTACGTAATCTTGGTGCACAAGATGTAAAAATTGGTGTGCGTAATGTGAGTTTTGTTGGAGACACCGGGTTTATGTACAAAGCTAATTTGGGTTTACGGACAGCTATTAAAATTTTAAAGCCCATTAAAACCTTTAAGGTGTTTAATGAGCAGGATTTATACAATCAGGTGTATAAAATGTCTTGGGAGGATTATATGAAACCAACAGGGTCTTTAGCGATTGATGCTACAGTACATTCAACGGTTTTTACGCACTCAAAATATATAGCGTTGAAAACCAAGGACGCCATTGTAGATAAATTTAGAGAAACTAGTGGCGAGCGACCAAATGTAGATTTACGTTTTCCAGATTTAAAAATTAACGTACATATTGATAAACAAATGTGTACTATTTCGTTAGACAGTTCAGGAGAGTCTTTAC
>CAZQBE010000138.1:0-6762 GCA_964591595.1 uncultured Flavobacteriaceae bacterium | reverse complement strand
TAGCACACTATATGGCTAACGAGGAGTATATACATGAAATTATCAACGGAGACATACACACAGCTAATCAAAGAGCTGCAGGACTTGAATCAAGAGATAAGGCTAAGACATTCATCTACGCACTCATTTACGGAGCAGGAGATGAAAAGCTTGGTTCAATCGTGCAAGGAAACAGAGAAGATGGTAAACGACTTAGAGAGTCTTTCCTCGATAGTCAGCCTTCATTTAAAGCTCTTAGAGACAGAGTTAATAGAGCAGCTACAAAAGGTTACCTCAAAGGATTAGATGGTCGGAAGATATGGTTACGACATAAACATGCTGCATTGAATACTTTACTTCAAGGCGGTGGTGCAATTACTATGAAAAAGGCATTGATTATCTTCGATGACATGTTAAGATTACAAACTATACCTGCTAAAATCGTAGGCAACATACACGATGAATGGCAAGTAGAAGTCCCTGAGAAACAAGCTGAACATGTAGGTGCACTAGCAGTTAGGTGCATAGAACAAGCATCTAAAGAGTACAACCTAAGATGCCCACTTACCGGTGAGTACAAGATAGGAGATAGTTGGAATGAAACCCACTAAAGAAAACAGAAAGAAGTTTGACCTTGATTTAATGTATGGTGAAATCAGGGAAGAAAAGATAGCAGCAATGCTAACAGACAAAAAGGTAGAAGTTAAATCAGAAAGAGACATCTGGCAAAACACCGGTAACATTTGTATAGAGTATGAGTCATGGGGTAAGCCCTCCGGGATAAGAGCAACAGAATCCGACTACTGGTTTCATAACCTGTGTATAGGGGACGATGAATATTGTACTTTAGTTTTTAAAACAGATACATTGAAAAAGATAGTAGACAAGCTAGATACATTTAAGACTGTATCGGGTGGAGATAATAATGCAAGTCGTATGTATTTAGTTAATTTACAAAAGCTTTTTTCTACAGATGTTATCAAAGCTTTTAAGGATATTAAAGATGACGAAGAAAAATAAAACTTTAGATACGCTTGTCCAAGATATTTATAACACCATTGAAGTGTTAGCAGATGATGAAGCTATAGACATCCCGGAAGAAATGTATGAACAATTTGGACGGGACATGGAAGATGCTCTGAGACATTGGGCAACCCCTGTTGAAAGACCTAAGAATGGTTTGCGTATGTCCAACATTGGACGACCTACTCGTAGGCTTTGGTACGATTTAAATACAGAACAAGAAAAGGAACGAATCAATGGTCCTACGTTTATTAAGTTTTTATACGGGCATTTACTTGAGGTTTTACTTTTGTTTTTTGTCCGGTTGACAGGACACGTTGTAGAAGGAGAACAGAAAGAAGTTACAGTTGAAGGTATCAAGGGACACATGGATAGCGTAATAGATGGTGAAGTCATTGATGTAAAGACAGCATCAGGTTATGCCTTTAAAAAATTTAAAGATGGTACATTAGCTCAGAACGATTCATTCGGATACTTGTCTCAATTGGCAGGGTATGAAGCAGCCGAACAAACTAACAACGGAGGCTTCTTGGTAATGAATAAAGAAACAGGAGAGCTAACTGTTTTCATCCCGGATGATTTAGAAAAGCCTAATATAGTTCATAGGATAAAAGAAGTTAAGAAAGCAATGAAGAAGAAAACTCCTCCTGCTTATTGCTACAAACCGATTGCTGAAGGAGCTGCAGGAAACATGAAACTTCCTAGAGATTGCAACTGGTGTCCTCATAAGTTTGAATGTCATAAAGATGCAAATGATGGTAAAGGCTTAAGAACCTTTCAGTACGCTAAAGGTTTAGTATATCTAACACACGTAGCAAAGTTACCCAACGTACAGGAAATAATATGAACAGTAAAGAAGCAAAAAGATACAGAAAGAAAGCTAAAGCTCTTACAGTAGAATGGATTCAATCCCTCATCCCGGAAGAAGAAGCAAAGAAAGTTAATGTAGAAAACTTTCAAGACTATATGCCGGACCAAAAATATGTATACGCAAACAAAAAGTTTATGTTGTCTGCGTTCTCTGAAAGATGGTTTTACAAAAACCTTAAACGACTAAATAAAAAATTAGATTCAGTAAACCTAAAGGATTTTCAAAGTGAAGAGGGGTTATAGAAAGCCACGTAAGGTCCGTCCTGTAGAAAAAAATATTCCGAAAGGATATGATTCTGGATGGGAATATCAATTACATAACTCAGTTTTAAAGTCTTGGAGTCATCACTCAGAGAAGATAAACTATGTTGTTGAACATAAATACGAACCGGACTTTACACAGACTATTGATGGTGTAGAATACTTACTAGAAGCTAAAGGTAGGTTCTGGGACTATCAAGAATACAATAAGTATGTTTGGATACGTAAATCTTTGAGGCCTAACCAAGAGCTAGTCTTTTTGTTTTCTAGTCCTACGTCTCCTATGCCTCAAGCTAAAAGAAGAAAAGATGGGACCAAAAGAAGTCATGCGGAATGGGCAGAGAAAAATAATTTTAAATGGTATAGTGAGCACACACTACCTAAAGAATGGATATAACTATGGAATATAAATTTGATGAGAACATAAACATACGAGGAGTTCAACAGTACATTGATAGCACTTACACACAACACTACGCTCACTCTAAATATCAAGCAACGGATATGATTATTGATGCCGGACATGGTGAAGGTTTTTGTATAGGAAACATAATGAAGTATGCTATGAGGTATGGTAAAAAGAATGGTAAGTCTGAAGCAGACCTACTTAAAATTATACACTATGCGTTAATAGCTTTGTATTTAAATAACGAGGAAGAAAATGATTGATGATAAAGTAGGAGTTAAACCTTATCTAGGTATTAACATTAATTACAATAAAGAAAAAAAACTAGACCGTTTTAGTCTAGACACTCTTAAAGATAGATACCTCTACCAAGAGGAAGGAGAAACATATGCACAAGAAGCTTTTGCTAGAGCTGCAGTCTTTGCTTCAACATTTAAAGGACACACCGATTTCGAGCTTGCTCAGAGACTTTATAATTACTCTTCCGATTTATGGTTCATGTTTAGCACTCCTATTCTTAGTAATGGGGGAACCAATAGGGGTTTACCTATTAGCTGTTTTCTCAATTACGTACCTGATAGTCGTGATGGGTTATCTTCTCATTATGATGAGAACATTTGGCTCGCAAGTACAGGTGGAGGTATTGGTGGATATTGGGGAGATATTAGAAGTAATGGCATCGCTACTGCTAACAATAGTCGTTCTACTGGTTCAATACCATTTATGAAAGTTGTTGACTCTCAGATGTTAGCCTTTAATCAAGGCATAACACGTAGAGGGTCTTATGCAGCCTACATGGATATTGACCACCCGGAGATAGAAGAGTTTATAAACATTCGTAAAGAGTCCGGGGGCGACATAAATCGTAAGTGTCTTAATCTACACAATGGAATTAATCTAACGAATGAGTTCTTGCAAGCAATAAAGAATGATGACGATTGGAGATTGATTGACCCCAAGACTAAAGAAGCTGTAAAGATAGTAAGTGCTAGAGAGCTGTGGTGGCAGATACTTAATGCGAGAGCAGAGACTGGTGAGCCTTACATGGTCAACATAGATAACTGTAATGATGCTTTACCTAAGTCGCAAAAAGATTTAGGACTAGAGATAAAACAAAGTAACTTATGTTCTGAAATAACACTACCCACTAACGAAGAAAGAACCGCAGTTTGTTGTCTTTCCTCTGTAAATCTAGAGCACTTTGATGAATGGTCCAAAGATGAACAGTTTGTTGATGACCTAGTAACCATGCTCGACAATGTTTTACAGCATTTTATTGACAACGCTATTGACACATCCGAGATTGGGGAGTATAATGCTAACTACAAACGCTTTTCTAATCATGTCAAACCCGATAAAAAATCCTTTACAAAAGCTGCATACTCAGCTTACAGAGAAAGGTCTATCGGGTTGGGTGCAATGGGGTTCCATGCTTATTTACAACGTAAAGGCATACCTTTCGAAGGTATATTTGCAACTGGTTTCAACTACAGAGCGTTCCAACACATCAAAGGAAAGGCTACTGATGCTACTAAAAGACTTGCCGAAGAACGTGGTGAAGCTCCTGATGTACATGGTAGCGGCCATCGTAACGCTCATTTGTTGGCTATTGCTCCTAATGCCAGTAGTTCTATTATATGTGGTGGCACTTCCCCTAGTATTGAACCATATCGTGCTAACGTATATACGCACAAAACTTTATCAGGTAGCTACCAAGTTAAAAATAAAAACTTAGAAAGTCTATTTAAAAAGAAAGGTATCAAGGCTAAAGAATTAGAGAAAGTCTGGAAAGACATTGCTGCGAACGAAGGGTCCGTTCAACATCTAGATATTCTTGACGATAAAGAAAAAGAATTATTTAAAACCGCAAATGAAATTAACCAAATCTGGATAGTTGAACATGCGTACAAAAGACAAGAGTTCGTTTGTCAGAGTCAAAGCGTAAATCTGTTTTTTGTTTTCCCGAAGGCAACTGAGCCTCAAGAAATACATGACGAATACTTACAGTATGTCAACGATGTACATTGGTACGCTATGCATACGTTGAAGTCTTTGTATTACTTTAGGTCAGATGCTGCTAGAACTGCAGAGAATGTTAATATTAAAATACCTCGTATTAGATTAGAGGAAGTAGATTGTATTGCTTGTGAAGGATAAAAAGTTTAGTGAGTTTTGTAGACGCATGTGGCTAGACCATTGCGATGAAAACAAAACACTACTTTCTATAACCTACACAGAACAAGAATATAAAAAGGAATTTAACAAATGGCTACTTCAAAAGTATGCCGAAGAAATGGAGAATAAATGAGTATATTAGGAACAAGAGAACATTATAAACCCTTCGAATATCCTTGGATGTTTGATTACTATGTTCTACAAAATCAAATGCATTGGATGCCTGAATCAGTTCCTTTACATAATGATGTCAAAGATTGGCAAGAACTAACTAAATCTGAAAAGAATTTACTAACACAAATCTTTAGATTGTTTACGCAGTCTGATGTAGATGTCGGGTCCGGATACGTAGATAAGTATATGCGTATTTTTAAGAAGCCTGAAGCCCGGATGATGATGACTTCGTTTGCTAACATGGAGTCTATACATCAACATGCTTACAGTCTTTTACTGGATACTGTTGGCATGCCTGAAATAGAATACAAAGCCTTTGCAGAGTACGAAGAAATGTCTGATAAGCATGATTACGTTGGAGAGTTTAAGCCAACATTAAGAGATAAACAAAGCATTGCAAAGACTCTTGCAGTCTACTCAGCGTTTACGGAAGGCTTACAGCTTTTTAGTAGCTTTGCTATCTTACTAAACTTTCCTCGTTTTGGACGTATGAAAGGTATGGGTCAAATAGTTACCTATAGCATCCGGGATGAATCTATGCATGTAGAAGCTATGACAAAACTATTTAGAGAATTTATTCAAGAGCACTTAGACATCTGGACTGATGACTTTAAAAAAGAAATCTACGAAATATGTAGGAAGATGGTAGCTTTAGAAGATAAGTTTTTAGATTTAGTTTTTGATATGGGTAATATCGAAGGGCTTACAAAGAAAGACATGTATGCTTACAACAGATACATAGCTGATAGAAGATTACTTCAGCTAGGGCTAAAAACAAACTTTGGACAAAAGGATAATCCTCTTGGGTGGATTGATGAAGTAATGGGAGTCGAACATCAAAACTTCTTTGAAGGCAGAGCTACATCATATATGAAAGCAGGTCTCAGAGGAAAACAAAATATAATTACATTTAACGAAATTAAAAATGAAGACGAACAAAAGGTCGAAGGAAGCTAATCTAATAAGTTGGAAGCTTTGTATTGACTCTGAAAATAAACTGGTTACTGAACTAAGTGCTTTCCCCATTGAATACATTGACCTCTTTCATCAAGAAGATAGATTAGTTATTCTTAAAGCCTTAGAAGAAGCAAGAATTGCATTGGAACCATTACATAAAAATATTGAAATACAGCTTGATGCAACTTTTTAACGATAGCTACAATGGAGCATAAATAGTTATACTCTCTTCCTTCCCTTTAACTTTTATGGCTCCAAGTTCTTTATAGACCCATTGACTCGGTAGTTGCAGAACAGTCTCTCTAGACATAATTGTTTTGTTTTCTATGTACTGTCCTCTTCCTGCGGTTGCTTCTAATCTAGCTGCAAGGTTGACTGCATCTCCAATAACAGAGTAATCAAATCTACTTTCAGACCCCATGTTACCGACAATACATGTTCCTGTATTAATCCCGGTTCCTACATTAATAGGGGGTAGTCCACGATGTTTATATTCTTCTTGTAAATCTCGGATTGCTTCTTCTATTTCTATCCCTGATTTAACTGCCATTTCCGCATGGTTCTTACAGGGTAATGGAGCATTCCAAAATGCCATGATACAATCTCCCATATATTTATCTATAGTTCCACCATTATCCAAAATAATATTTGTCATCTTATTTAAAAACTCATTCACTAATAATACTAAACCTTCCGGGTCATCCTTGTTTTTGTAGTGTTCAGATATAGGAGTAAATCCACAGATGTCCATAAAAAGAAACGTCATCTCTCTTCTTTCACCACCTAACTTTAAAAGCTCTGGATTCTTTTGGAGTAAAGCAACCTGCCTAGGGTCTAGATAAGTTTCAAATTGTTTTTTAATTTGCTGTCTTAGTTTAAATTGCTTTCTAAAGTTTAAATAAAACTGTTGGGTTGCA
>CAZQBE010000137.1:0-6772 GCA_964591595.1 uncultured Flavobacteriaceae bacterium | reverse complement strand
GAAAGAATTTGTTGATACACACTATGTAGAAAATTTAAAACTAAAAAAAACACTGTCATCTTTTTATAATTTAAGCAAAAATTATATATAACATTAACTTAAACCATTACTTTAGTTTTAAATTCTAATTAAAATCTACAGAATTGAAAACAACAAGTTTGACTAAAACAAAATGGGTTCTTCCTATAATAGTTATCTCTCAGTTTTTCTGTACCTCTTTATGGTTTGCCGGAAATGCTATTATGAATGACTTGGTTGTTACATTTCATTTAAATAATTCAGCTCTTGGTAATTTAACTTCCGCAGTACAATTCGGGTTTATTACTGGAACTTTAGTTTTTGCACTTTTAACTATTTCTGACAGATTTTCACCTTCAAAAGTTTTCTTTTTTTGTGCTTTGATTGGTGGTCTTTTTAATTTAGGAATAATTTTAGAAAATAATACTTTAACAAGTTTACTGGCTTTTAGGGCACTTACTGGATTTTTCCTAGCTGGAATATATCCAGTTGGTATGAAAATAGCAGCAGATTATTATCAAAAAGGACTAGGAAAATCATTAGGCTTTTTGGTAGGTGCACTAGTTATAGGGACAGCATTTCCACATTTATTTAAGGGAATTACTTCTGAATTTCCGTGGCAATTAGTAATTAAATTCACTTCTTCAATTGCTGGTTTAGGCGGTTTAATTATGTTTTTATTTATTCCTGATGGTCCTTTTAGAGAGCAAAGTCAGAAACTAAACTTTAAAGCATGGTTTGAAGTTTTTAATAATACAGATTTTCGTGCTGCAGCATTTGGATATTTTGGGCACATGTGGGAACTCTATGCTTTTTGGACTTTTGTGCCTGTTATTTTAAAAAATTATTTAAATGGCAATCCTGATGCCTATATTAATATTCCGCTTTGGTCATTTGCTATTATTGGTTTAGGAGGCGTGTCTTGTATTATTAGTGGTTATTTATCTAGCTCATTGGATACAAAAAAAGTTGCCTTTTATGCTTTATTAATGTCTGGTATTTGCAGTCTTATTTCGCCATTAATATTAAGCATTAATTCTACATTGTTATTACTGTCATTCCTTATTTTTTGGGGATTAGTTGTAATTGCAGACTCACCATTATTTTCAACACTCATTGCTCAAAATGCCATTCCAAAATTTAAAGGTACAGCGCTTACTATTGTAAACTGTATTGGCTTTGCCATTACAATTATTAGCATTCTGTTAATTAATTATCTTAGCATACATTGGAATTCTAAATATGTATATATAGTTTTAGCTATTGGTCCTGTTTTAGGACTATATGCACTTTATGATAAAAAAACTTTATGAAATGATTACAAAACCAACTTTACTTCTTGATGTGAAAAAGTGCAAAACAAACATTGCAAATATGTGTGTTAAAACAAAAACACATAATATCGATTTACGTCCTCATTTTAAAACCCATCAATCTTTAGAAATCGGGCAATGGTTTAAAGATATAGGAATCTCCAAAATTACAGTGTCATCACTTGAAATGGCAGACTATTTTGCTAAAGAATGGAATGATATAACGGTTGCTTTTCCTATAAATATTCTTGAGGTTGATACTATTAATAAATTAGCAGAAAAAATAACTTTAAATATTCTTATAGAATCTAAAGAGACTGTTTCCTTTTTAAATAACAATCTAAAAAGTAAAGTTAATTTCTTGATTAAAATTAATATTGGAAACAATAGAGCTGGACTTTTACCTTCAAATATTGAACAGATTGAAGATATTATAAAAACATCAGAAACTTCAAATAAGTTACATTTTATTGGTTTTCTTGGTCATGCAGGACACACCTATAAATGCAGAAATAAAGCCACAGTTTTACAGATTCATAAAGAAGCTAAAGATAAAATTGTTTCTCTTAAAGACAAGTTTAGGGTTCAATATCCAAATATAATTGCTTCTTATGGAGACACACCAAGTTGCAGTATTGCTGAAGATTTTTCGGGAATTGACGAAATTCGCCCAGGAAATTACGTATTCTACGATTTGATGCAATACCAAATTGGTGCTTGCGACATTAAAGATATTGCAGTTGCTATGGCTTGCCCTATTGTTGCTATACACAAAGACATCAATGAAATGGTAATTTATGGAGGTGGTATTCACTTTTCTAAAGATAATATTATAGAAAATGGAAAGACCATCTATGGTAAAATTGCTAAAAAAGAAAGTTATGGATGGAGTAACCTAATTCCAAATATGAATGTTAGAGGATTATCGCAAGAACATGGTATTATTAGTGTTCCAGACTCAGAAATTGATAATTATAAAATTGGAAATATTATATATGTATTGCCAGTGCATTCGTGTATGACAGCAAACTTGATGAAAAACTATTTAACAACAGAAGGTAAAACGATTAAAATGTTTAATTCTTCCAACTAATCAAGGCGTAGAATTAGAAACTTGTAGCACCTTACCATTATAAAACTGATTTCCTGTTAGTGCAAAATCTAAAATATATTGTGCCATTTCTAAAGCTGTTGTTGGTGCTTTATAATCTGGAAACGCTTCTTTAAGCATTTCGGTTTGTACTGCTCCAAGTGCCAACACATTAAATGAAGGTCCTGTTGCTTTGTATTCTTCAGCTAGTAATTCGGTTAATGTTATTATGGCGCCTTTGCTAGAGCTATATGCTGCCAACCCTGGAAATTTTACACTTCCTTGAATACCTCCCATCGAACTAATAGTCACTACATGACTATTTTGTTTCATAAATGGAATCACAATACGTGTCATTTCAGCAACACCAAATACATTTGTTTTATACACTTGTTCAAAATCTTGTAATGTAGTTTCAGAAAAAGGCTTGTTCAACAAAATTCCTGCATTATTTATAAGAATATCTACGTGTTGCCATTCGGTTTTAATAAACAATTCAATACGTTTATAAACTTCCCTCTTATTTAAATCACAAGACAAAGCTGTAACACTACTCAAATTCAAATTAGAAGTAGGTTTAGCATTTCTAGATAATGCCAGTACATTATGACCTTCATCTGCAAACAATTTTACCAATTCAAAACCAATACCTCTACTCGTTCCAGTAATAACAATATTCTTCATCTCGTATATTAATTAAAGTTTAAAGATAAAAAAATACATTGTTTCAACTTACTTTATTATTTCTTTAAAACAAATTAAAATTCTCTATATAATTAAAAATCATTAACTTGTAGGAAATTAGTCAGCAATGCCAATTTATATGGATCGCCACGATGTTCCTGACTCAGCTACAGCAGAAACTTTGGCGCAAATACATCAGGAAGATTTAAAAATTGAACATAAGTTTGGTTGTAAGGGCTTTACCTATTGGTATGATGACGACCAAAAAACGGCATTTTGTTTAATTGAAGCTCCAAACAAGGAATCCATTGTTGAAATGCATTTACAGGCACATGGCGATATTCCTAATAGCATCATTGAAGTAGAACCCAAAATTGTGCAATCTTTTCTGGGAAGAATCTCCGATCCTGAAAAAGCACAAAATACAGAGCTGAATATTATAAATGATACTGCTTTTAGGGTATTAATGGTTGTTGAAACCAGCAATTATTTAAATCGGATTGAATCCAATCAATTTAGCATATTTACACAAAAATTTCACAACAGTATTTCGAAAACATTAAAACAATTTGAAGGAAGAGTAATAAAAAAGGACAATAACAGTTATTTGGTTTCTTTTAAGTCGGTAACCAATGCCATTGTTTGTGGACTAAAAGTTCAATCTAATTTTAAATATATCACACCAAAATTTGACAAAAAAAATCGGAGGCTTAATATTGGAATAAGTGCTGGTACACCTGTAACAAAAAAAGAGGCTCTTTTTGAAGAGGCTATTACACTAGCAACACGAATGTGTGAAATAGTAAAAGATCAAGTTGTTATTACATCAAGAATAAAAAGCCTTTATGAAAGCGAAAACAGGAATAATTTTATAAATAAAGAACATATAAGAACACTAAAACCTTCTGAAAAAGAATTTTTAACACAATTAATAGATTTTGTTGAAAAAGTGTGGAACAATCCAACTTTTAATGTAGATGATTTCAGCAAGGAGTTAGGATTTAGCAAATCTCAATTATATAGAAAACTTGTATCTATTACTGGCAAATCTGCAAATAGTTTTATACGAGAATTCCGATTGCACAGAGCACTTAACTTAATGCATAAACACAAAGGTAACATATCGGAAATCGCTTTTGAAACAGGGTTTAATAGCCCTGCATACTTCTCTAAATGTTTTTTTGAAAAATATAGAATTCTTCCTTCTAAATATATGCAACAGCGTATAAGTTAATTCCTTTTGCTTTAGTTTTTCCAACAATGGTTCAAAATTGTAATTTTTTGAATTAAATGTAGAATTACTTCTTATGTCTTACTACTACATTTACAATAAGAAAATCTAAATTAATTATTTAACTAACAACTAACACATTATGAAAACTTTAAAACTTTTACCCGTTATTATTTTAGCAATGACATTTACAAATTGTGACAACAAGGAGACATCTGCTGCAGACATGTTAAGAGCTGATGCTGCTGAAGCAAACAAAAACATGTATGTAATTGAAAGAGAAATTCTAGGTGCAGGCAATTTTACTGCCGAAGAATTGAAAGCCATTTCTCAAACCTCTTGTGGCGTATTAGATAAAATGGGGTCTGATATAGAGTGGTTACACAGTTATGTTACCGGAGATAAAATATATTGTGTTTATATGGCAAGCAATGAAGAATTGGTAAGGGAACATGCAAAACAAGGTGGTTTTCCTGCAAACTCGGTTGCGGCAGTTGGTACTATTATAGATCCTACAACAGCTGGAGATAAATAATTTCTCACTTACCTTTATAATAGAAAAAGTCATCATGATTTATGATGGCTTTTTTATTTTTACCATAGTGAGACTCAAAACTATATTCTGGTTGAATAACTACACCAACATCGTCACAGGATTTTCAATATATCCTTTTAAAGTTTGAAGGAATAACGAGCCTGTTGCTCCATCAACCGTTCTATGGTCACAAGCCATTGATAATTTCATAGTATTACCAGCCACAACTTGTCCGTTTTTAACAACTGGCTTTTGTATAATGGCTCCAACCGAAAGAATTGCTGAATTTGGTTGATTAATAATAGAGGTAAAGCTTTCTATACCAAACATACCAAGATTTGAAATAGTAAATGTACTGTCTTCCATTTCTTGAGGCGTCAATTTTTTATTTCGGGCTCTTACTGCATAATCTTTAACAGCTGCACCAATTTGTGGTAAACTTTGTTCGTTTGCAAAACGCACTACAGGAACCACTAAACCATCTTCCACAGCAACAGCTACACCAATGTGAACATGATTGTTTAATCGCATTCTATCATCAAACCATTGTGAATTTACTTGTGGATGTAAACGCAATGCTAAAGCACAGGCTTTAACAATCATATCGTTATACGAAATTTTTGTATCTGGAATGGAGTTAAATTGCTGTCTAAATGCAATCGCATTATCCATGTCAAACTCTACATTGAGATAATAATGAGGCGCTGTAAATTTAGATTCCCCTAAACGCTTGGCAATTACTTTTCGCATTTGCGAATGTTTTACCTCATCAAAATTTTCTTCTCCTGAAGCAACAAACTTAGCAACAGGTACTGTAGATTGAGCAACAGAAGCAGGATTGAAATTTTCTACATCTCTTTTTATAATTCTTCCATGTTCTCCAGAGCCTTGAATATTAGAAATATTAATTCCTTTATCTTTTGCCAATTTTTTTGCTAATGGTGATGCAATAACACGTCCATTTGAGCTTGAAACTGTTACAGGCACTTCTTGAATTACTGGTGTTTGTATAGGTGCTTCACCTTTTTCTTCAACTGGTTTCGTTACTTCTTTTACAGGTATTTCTTCGGTTGCTTCACTATTTGTTTTAAAATCTTTAATCAAAGTATCAACATCTTCATCCTTTTCTCCTATTATAGCAAGTAACGCATCTACTGGAGCAGTATCTCCTTCTTGGATACCAATAAACAGCAAAGTGCCTTCATTAAAAGACTCAAACTCCATTGTAGCTTTATCGGTTTCTATTTCGGCAAGAATATCACCTTCATCAACTTTATCTCCCACTTTTTTTAACCAAGTAGCAACAGTACCTTCTTCCATGGTGTCACTTAATCTTGGCATTTTAATTAATTCGGCCATAAGCTATAATTTATGTTGTAAAAAAGGATAATCTTCTTGTTCGTAAACTACGTCGTACATGACATTTTTTTCTGGCAAAGGAGATTCTTCAGCAAACTTTTCGCATTCTTTAACTCTTTCTTTTACACTATCGTTTATTTTAGAAATGTCATCTTCAGTAGCGTATTTTTTTTCGAGAATAACATTTTTAACCTGAGTTATTGGGTCTATTTTTTTGTATTCTTCTACTTCTGCTTTGGTTCTGTAATGTTGCGCATCACTCATTGAGTGACCTCTATAACGATAGGTTTTCATTTCTAAAAATGAAGATCCTTCACCACGTCTTGCTCTTTCAACAGCTTCATGAACAGCTTCAGCCACTTTTATAGGATTCATCCCATCAACTGGTCCTGAAGGCATTTCGTAACCTCTACCAAGTTTCCAAATATCTGTATGACTCGCTGTACGTTCTACAGATGTTCCCATTGCATAACCATTATTTTCGCAAATAAATACTACAGGAAGTTTCCAAAGCATTGCTAAATTAAAGGTTTCATGCAAAG
>CAZQBE010000136.1:0-6780 GCA_964591595.1 uncultured Flavobacteriaceae bacterium | reverse complement strand
GTAGACGAAGTATTTAAATTATTTACGGATAATTGCGATACTAAAGTAGATGTTTACAAAGATGGCCCTTTTTACACTAAACAAGGTTGCGATTGGGCATACTACTTCACATTCACAATATATGATAATTGTGATAACAGTTATTCATTTAACCAAAACTTTAGTGGTTCTGATAAAACTGCTCCACAATTGGTAGGTGTAATTCCTGACGACGTAAGTGGTATTAACGAATGTAAGTATGAAGCTTTAAATGGTACTGCTGCAGGACCAACTACTGGTGAGATTGCTGCATTATACGAAGAATGTTCTGGATATGGAGCTGTATATGTAGACAAAGCAACACATTCATTTGGTACAGATTGTAATTGGATAATCTCTCATGAATATACTATTTATGATTATTGTGGTAATTTTGCAACTCCAGTTAAGATTACGTATTCTGGTGGCGATGAAGACGCACCACAGTTTGAGGTTACTGCATCTGATAAAACAGTAGAATTAGATTGCGATACTACTGCAAATGGCGATGCATTTAATGCTTGGGTAGCAGCTAATGGTGGTGCTTATGCATACGATGATTGTTCTGATGTAATAACTTGGACGCATACTACTGTTGAAGGTGGTACTGCTTGTGCTCGTACTTCTACAGTTACATTTAAAGCATCTGATGCTTGTGGTAACTTTGTAACTACAACAGCTGTGTTTACTGTACAAGATACAACAGGACCAACTATTGATCCTCTTACTCCTATAGCAGTAGAATGTCAAGTTGATGTTCCTGCGAATGATGTAGGTATTGTTAAAGCAACCGATTGTAGTAATCCTGTTGTAATAACATTTGTAGGCGATAGTTCTGATGGTAATTTCCCAATTGAAATTATTACGCGTACATATAGAGCAACAGATGCATGTGGTAATGCTACAGATGTAACTCAAACTATTAAAGTTGAGGATACTACAGCACCAGAGATTACATGTTCTGGTGATATTAGTGTGAATGCAAGTAATAGTGGTTCAGTATTTGTAGGATCATTTGATACTAATGCTGGTCCAAATTGGCAAACAAATCCTGATGTTTATACAGGGCAAGAAGCAGCGGCACTATTATTTGGTGGTGTACCAAGTGATTATGTACTATCTACTGATTCTAATCCAGCAAATATTACAAATACTAACTGGGCTTCAACTTGGGGTAGTCCATGTCTTGTAGTTGCTAACAATTACAAAGTAGATCAAGGCGCTCCAGGATATAATGATCCAGGTGGAACTGGTACAGCTGTATCGGCTTATGTACAAGATTGGTGTTTTGATGGAGGACATATTAATTATGTTTATACTGTAGGAAATATTGTAACTTATGATGCACCTGTTTTCTCTGATAATTGTGATCCGAACCCAACTTTAGAGTTAACTGCAGGTTTACCTTCAGGTTCTGATTTCCCAATTGGCGATACTACGGTTACTTATTTAGTAACTGATGCTTCTGGAAATACTGCGACATGTTCGTTTATTGTAACTGTAGTAGATACTGCACCAGTAGGAGTTGCTGATAGTGGAGATGTAACATTAGACTTTAGAGCGTACCCAGTACCATTTAATAAAGATGTAAATATTTTATACAACTTTAAATTTGATACTGATGTTGCTATAGAAGTTTACGATACAAAAGGTTTACTAGTGTTACGTAAAGATGTTAAAGGCTACAGAAGTGGTTCTGATATGACTTTACCATTAAGTATCATTGGTTCAGATCAATTGTACTATGTAAAATTAATTACTAACAGAGGAACAGTTATTAAGAAAATTGTGTCTTCAAATGTTAACAAAAGATAGTTAACTAAGTAATAATTAATTATAGAAAAGCAGTCATGAAAATGGCTGCTTTTTTTTATACGTCACTGCGAGGAGTAAAACGACGTGGCAGTCTGTTTATTAAGAGTAGTACATCAAGAGGTTGCTTCATTGTGTTCGCAATGACGAGTCCATAGTCATTACGAGGAAAGTAGTGACGAAGTAATCTGTTCATTAGGAGTTCTGCATCAAGAGATTGCTTCACTGTGTTTGCAATGACGAGTCCATAGTCATTACAAGAAGCGTAACGACGACGTAATCTGTTTATTAGGAGTTCTGCATTAAGAGATTGCCACGACCGAAAGGTCTCGCAATGACGTTTCAAGTTTGAGATTGCTTTACTTTTGGCAATGCTGATTATCTAGCACAAAGCGCACAATATCTGGTGTGTGGCATTAATAGAATTCTGCCTAAAGGAATTGGGTTGTTACATTTGAAGCATAATCCAAAATCGGGGTCATTAATATTAGCTAAGGCAATAGTAAGATTATTTAGTTTTAGTTCTGCCTTTTTTAATGCAGCTTCAGTAACACTTTTATTGTTAATGGCATCCATTCTAGAAATTCTTCCAATAGCATTTTCTGGCGCAATAGGTTTGGTAAGTTCGGTGTAGTTTAAAATGGCAGTTTTTGTCTTTATTATTTCTTCATTAATTTTTTGCCGAATGTGTTTTATAGCGTTGCTATCCATTTGTAACAAGTTGCTTTGCCCACATAATAGCATCATCTAATGTGCTAAATATTTCATAAGGTTTATTATAAAATAGTTTTTCTATTTCGGCATTGCCTTTAGAAACCGGAACATCTGCAACTACAGCAACGCCTAATAAGTTTTTTATTTTAGCAGTTTTAACAAAAACTATAGGATCTACAGAATAGGAATGCTTGCGATGTGTAATATATACAAAAGGCTTGTCTCCATAAAAATCAGAAGCAGCATCAATTAAAACTAGATTCTCAACAGGTGCTAAATGAATGCCTTTATTTATTACAGCGACCATATAGCTGTCATAAAAGTTAAGGGTACAAAAATTATATTTTTGTGTTTTTGGCATATCTAAAATTAAATAATTATTTTTTAAATAAAAAAACTCCGTTTTTATAACGGAGTTTTAAACATTATTTTAGTTTGATTTAAGACTTCGCTGGTTTTTCTACATGCTTAATTTTTACCGTAAGTTTATCAGCATCTTTTTCTATATCCATCGAAATCACATCGCCTTCATGAATTTTAGAGGTAATTATTTCCTCTGCCAATGCATCTTCAATATATTTTTGAATAGCTCTTTTTAAAGGTCTCGCACCATACTGTTGGTCAAAGCCTTTATCTGCAATAAAAGTTTTAGCTTTTTTACTAAGTTTTAAAGTATACCCTAATTCTTTAATTCTAATTAGAAGCATTTCTAACTCAATATCAATAATTTTATTAATGTCGTCTTTATCAAGATTATTAAATACAACGACATCGTCAATTCTATTCAAAAACTCAGGAGCAAACGCTTTTTTTAATGCATTTTCAATAATATTCTTAGCATTGCTTCCTGCTTGAGATTTCTTAGCTGAAGTACCAAAACCAACACCTGTACCAAAATCTTTTAATTTTCGAGCACCAATATTGGAAGTCATAATAATAATAGTGTTACTAAAATCTATCTTTCTACCTAAGCTATCTGTGATAAAGCCATCGTCTAAAATTTGAAGTAACATATTAAACACATCTGGATGTGCTTTCTCAATTTCATCTAGTAAAACTACTGCATATGGTCTGCGTCTCACTTTCTCGGTAAGTTGACCACCTTCTTCGTATCCTACATAACCCGGAGGTGCTCCAATTAAACGAGATATGGCAAATTTTTCCATATACTCACTCATATCTACGCGTATCAATGAATCTTCACTATCAAATAGTTCTCTAGCTAAAACTTTAGCCAATTGCGTTTTACCAACTCCAGTTTGCCCCAAAAAAATAAATGAACCAATGGGTTTATTAGGATCTTTAAGTCCAGCACGATTACGCTGAATAGCTTTTACAACCTTGCCAACAGCTTCGTCTTGACCAATAACTTTGCCTTTTATTAATTCTGGTAGTAAAACCAGTTTATTACTTTCGGTTTGTGCAATTCTATTTACTGGAATTCCTGTCATCATAGAAATTACATCAGCTACGCTTTCTTCGGTCACAATCTCGCGATGTTGCTTGGAGTCTTCTTCCCATTTTGATTGCGCTTCAGATAAATTCTTTTCTATACGTTTTTCGTCATCACGTAATTTTGCAGCTTCTTCATATTTTTGTTTTTTTACAACCGAGTTCTTTGTCTTTTTAACATCCTCTAGTTGTTTTTCCAGTTCAATAATTTGATCTGGGACATCTATATTTGTAATATGAACCCGAGAACCAGCTTCATCCATAGCGTCAATAGCCTTGTCTGGTAAGTAACGTTCTGTCATATAGCGATTGGTTAATTTTACACAAGCTTCAACAGCTTCTGCAGTATATTCTACATTATGATGCTCTTCATATTTGTCTTTAATATTGTTTAAAATTTCTATAGTCTCAGCAACACTTGTAGGCTCTACTATAATTTTTTGAAAACGACGTTCTAAAGCACCATCTTTTTCAATATACTGTCGGTACTCATCTAGGGTAGTAGCACCAATACATTGAATTTCACCACGTGCTAACGCAGGTTTAAGCATATTTGAAGCATCTAAACTTCCAGTCGCTCCACCAGCGCCAACAATAGTATGAATTTCATCAATAAAAAGAATGATATCTTTATTTTTTTCAAGCTCATTCATAACGGCTTTCATACGTTCTTCAAACTGACCTCTATATTTTGTTCCTGCAACTAAACTAGCAAGATCGAGGGTTACAACACGTTTGTTAAAAAGAATACGCGATACTTTACGACTTATAATTCTGTTTGCGAGACCTTCAGCTATTGCTGATTTACCGACACCTGGCTCTCCGATTAAAAGCGGATTGTTTTTCTTTCTTCGACTTAAAATTTGAGAGACACGCTGTATTTCTTTTTCTCTTCCAACTACAGGATCGAGTTTGCCTTCTTCAGCAAGGGCAGTTAAATCTCTACCAAAATTATCTAATACAGGTGTTTTAGATTTTTTTGTGCCTTTTGTTGTAGGTTGGTTAAATGGATTCTCTTTTGAGCCTTCTTCTTCTGTAGCGTCTTCATCAGAGAATGACTCATCTTTTGGAGATTCTATATAGTCATCATCATTTGCTATCATATATTTAAATTGATCTTTTACGTTATCGTAATTTACTTTTAGTTTATTTAAAAGTTTTGTTGTGGGGTCGTTTTCATTTCTCAGGACGCACAATAATAAATGTGCTGTATTTATGGACGTGCTTTGAAAGAGCTTTGCTTCTAAAAAAGTAGTTTTTAAGGCACGCTCTGCTTGCCGTGTTAGGTGTAAATTTTGTTTTTCATTCGATGAAATAGTAATATTAGGATTGGCAGGGCTTAGAATCTCTACTTTACGCCGTAGGTGATTTAAGTCAATTTCTAAGGCACTTAAAATATCAATAGCCTTACCATTTCCATCACGTAATAGACCAAGCATTAAGTGTTCAGTGCCAATGAAATCGTGGCCTAAACGAAGTGCTTCCTCTTTACTGTAAGCTATAACATCTTTTACTCTAGGTGAAAAATTATCATCCATAAATTTGGTTCCTTTCTGCATTAAAAATAATAAAAACAACTGTAATAGGGCAAAAACTATACCTTAATTATTGTTAACATTGCAAAAAGACAAAAAAAAGGCTGAAAAATCAAAGAAAAACCCATCATAGTTATTAACGAAAATCAGGTCATTTATTGTTGATAAATAATCCTAAAAAAGCGAAGGTTTAATTGCTCTTGGACTAACAAATTTGTTATATTAGCCAGATTTGAAAACCTACTAAAAACTAATAATTTTATTTATGGCAGAAGGAGAAAAACTCATTCCGATAAATATTGAAGATGAAATGAAATCGGCTTACATTGATTACTCAATGTCAGTCATTGTGTCACGTGCACTTCCAGATGTAAGAGATGGGTTAAAACCAGTACATAGACGTGTACTTTTTGGTATGCATGAACTGGGTGTTAGGGCCAATACGGCACATAAAAAATCAGCTAGAATCGTTGGTGAGGTTTTAGGAAAATATCACCCGCACGGAGATACTTCAGTTTACGATGCAATGGTTCGTATGGCTCAAGAGTGGAGCTTGCGTTATATGCTTGTAGACGGGCAAGGAAATTTTGGTTCAATTGATGGTGATAGCCCTGCAGCAATGCGTTATACAGAGGCACGTATGCGTAAAATTTCTGAAGACATGTTGGCAGATATCGATAAAGAAACTGTTGACCATAAACTTAATTTTGATGATACTTTACAAGAGCCTACCGTTTTACCAACTCGTATACCAGGGCTTTTAGTAAACGGAGCATCAGGAATTGCTGTTGGGATGGCTACAAATATGCCGCCACATAACCTATCTGAAGTTGTAGATGGTATTATTGCATATATTTCGAATAACGACATTGAAATAGACGAACTCATTACTCATGTAAAAGCACCAGATTTTCCAACAGGAGGTACTATTTACGGTTATGATGGCGTTCGTGAGGCTTTTAAAACAGGTCGTGGACGTATTGTTATGCGTGGAAAAGCGATTATTGAAGAGGTACAAGGGCGTGAATGTATTATTGTAACCGAAATCCCTTATCAAATTAATAAGGCAGACATGATTAAGAAAACTGCCGATATTATTAATGATAAAAAATTAGAAGGCATTTCTACTATTCGTGATGAATCTGATAGAACCGGAATGCGCATTGTATACGTCTTAAAACGGGATGCAATTCCTAATATAGTGCTCAATAAGCTTTATAAATATACAGCGTTACAATCATCGTTTAGT
>CAZQBE010000135.1:0-6793 GCA_964591595.1 uncultured Flavobacteriaceae bacterium | reverse complement strand
AATTTGAAGGCAATAAAGGAGCCGTTAGATCTTCCGAAGAACAAGTTGCATATTTAAAAGAGTTAACTGAGAAATATCCTATTATCTCCATTGAAGACGGTATGGCAGAAGACGATTGGGAAGGCTGGAAATTATTGAATGCAGCTATTGGAGATAAGGTTCAAATTGTTGGAGATGATTTATTTGTAACTAATGTGAAAAGACTAGAAAGAGGAATTAAAGAAAATTCAGCAAATTCTATTTTAATAAAAGTGAATCAAATAGGAACTTTAACCGAAACTATTGCAGCTGTAGACATGGCACATAATGCTGGTTACACCTCAGTAATGTCCCATCGTTCTGGCGAAACCGAAGATACTACTATTGCCGACTTAGCTGTAGCATTAAACACAGGGCAAATTAAAACAGGGTCTTTATCTAGAAGTGACCGAATGGCAAAATACAATCAATTATTACGCATCGAGGAGGAGTTAGCTAGTACCGCATATTTCCCACAAATGAAAGCCTTTAAGGTTTAACAAAACAATTACTTGTTATATATTTTAAAAGCCAAACTCTTTAAAGAGTTTGGCTTTTCTGGTTTTCTATTCCTTGTTAATGTTTTTATAAAAAATAGTGTCTTAAGTTCCATGTTAAATGACAAAAGTCATAGTATAAACTGTATTGATGTACTAACTTTGAAAGGTTACGGCTATACTATCATTAATTTAAATAAAATATTATGAGCGCATTAAAGGATAAATTGTATCAAAAAGTTCAAGATCATCGCTTAAGAACATCAAGATTAGTAAAAGAATATGGCGATAAAGTAATTGACCAAGTTACAGTTGCACAAACTATTGGTGGAATGAGAGGTATTAAAAGTTTAGTTACAGATATATCGTATTTAGATCCGTTTGAAGGCATACGCTATCGTGGTTTTACACTTCCAGAAGTGTTGAAACAATTGCCTAAACCCAAAGGAGCAGAAATGCCTTATGTAGAAGGTTTATATTATCTCTTATTAACTGGAGAAATGCCAACACATAAAGAAGTAGAAGAACTAATGGTCGATTTTAAAAATCGTCGTATAATACCACATTATGTTTGGGATGTCATTGATTCGTTTCCTAGCGGAAGCCATCCTATGGCTATACTTTCTGCGGCTGTAATGAGTTTAGAACGGGAATCACACTTTAATACAAAGTATAAAAAAGGGATGAGTAAAATGGATTATTGGGATGCTACTTATGAAGACGCAACCAATCTTCTAGCTAAAATGCCATTGATAGGCGCTTATATTTACAATAAATTATATCATCCAGAGAATGGACATCTTTACCCAGATCCTGCCTTAGATTTAGGAGCAAATTTTGCTTATATGATGGGTAAAGAAAAACCTTATGATGATGTTACAAGAATGTATTTTATTATTCATGCAGATCACGAAAGTGGTAATGTAAGTGCGCATACAGGGCATTTGGTTGCCAGCTCATTATCAGATGTGTATTACGCAACTTCAGCAATGATTAATGGTTTAGCAGGTCCTTTACACGGACTAGCCAACCAAGAAGTATTGCGTTGGTTACAAGGGCTTAAAACTAAAATGGGAAATAAATTCCCATCTGAAGAAGAATTAAAAAAATATGTTTGGGATACATTAAATAATGGTCAGGTAATTCCTGGATATGGTCATGCGGTTTTACGCAAAACAGATCCACGTTATACAGTACAGCGAGAATTTTGTTTAAAACATATGCCAAATGACGAATTGTTTAAATATGTAGATGTCTTATATAATATTGTTCCAGAGATATTAAGAGAACATGGAAAAGCTAAAAACCCATGGCCAAATGTAGATGCGCAATCAGGAGTTGTTCAATGGCATTATGGTATTACTCAATATGATTTTTACACTGTGCTATTTGCTATTGGAAGATCATTTGGGGTGCTTTCTAATATTATTTGGGATAGAGCTCTAGGCTATTCTTTGGAAAGACCAAAATCTATTACAACAGATATGCTTGAAAAAATGGTTGGTATTAGTAATGAGTTAATACCTACAGAAGAATTGGTGAATTCTTAGCAAAGAATCTGCGATGTAAAAATTATAGATTTTATAACCTAGTCATTGTAATTATTAGTGTAGAATAGCGACAATTACATAAGTAAAAGTCGCTATTTTATTATTGCAAATTCACACCAATAAAATGATCGATTTTTCTTAAATTAGCATACTCTCAAAATTATTAAAACACATATATATATGTCTGATAAAGCAACGTTAGAAGTTAACGGTCAAAAACATGAATTTCCGTTAGTTACGGGAACAGAAAACGAAGTTGCCATTGATATTAAAACATTAAGAGCAGTTACCAGAGGTGTTATAACTATTGATCCTGGGTATAAAAATACAGGTTCTTGTGAAAGTGGAATTACTTTTTTAGATGGTGAAAAAGGAATCTTAAGATATAGAGGTTACGCTATTGAAGATTTGGCCGAAAAAGCAAGTTTTTTAGAAGTTGCTTTTCTGTTAATATTTGGTGAACTTCCAGATGAAGAAGAACTGGAAAAGTTTCATTCTGATATTAAAGCACAGTCTTTAGTAGATGATGATATAAGAAAGATTATTGATGCTTTTCCAAAGTCGGCACATCCAATGGGTGTTTTGTCATCACTTACAAGTGCATTAACAGCTTTTAACCCGTCTTCCGTGAATGTTGATTCTGAAGAAGATATGTATAATTCAGTAGTAAAAATACTTGGTAAATTTCCAGTATTGGTAGCTTGGACACTTCGAAAAAAAAATGGATTGCCTTTAGATTATGGAGACAATAATTTGGGCTATGTTGAAAACGTTTTAAAAATGATGTTTCACAAACCAAACGAAGAATACATTCAAAACCAAATTGATGTTGATGCTTTAGATAAGTTATTGATATTACATGCCGACCATGAGCAAAATTGCTCTACGTCAACAGTGAGAATAGTAGGTTCGTCTCATGCAGGATTGTTTGCATCGTTGTCTGCAGGAATATCGGCACTTTGGGGGCCACTTCATGGTGGTGCAAACCAAGCTGTTTTAGAAATGTTAGAAGCCATAAAAGAAGACGGAGGAGATACTAAAAAGTATATGGCAAAAGCCAAAGATAAAGAAGACCCTTTCCGTTTAATGGGATTTGGTCATCGTGTGTATAAGAATTTTGATCCTAGAGCAAAAATAATTAAAGTATCAGCCGATGAAGTTTTAGAAGATCTAGGCATTGAAGATTCAATATTAGACATTGCTAAAAGTTTAGAACAAAAAGCCTTAAATGATGACTACTTTGTAAAACGTAAATTGTATCCAAATGTCGATTTTTATTCTGGTATTATTTATAGAGCTATGGGTATTCCTACCGAAATGTTTACGGTAATGTTTGCTTTAGGGCGTTTACCTGGTTGGATTGCACAGTGGCGTGAAATGCGTTTAAATAAAGAACCAATAGGTCGTCCACGCCAGCTTTATGTTGGTAAAGCACATAGGGTTTTTGTTAGTTTGAAAAAAAGATAGATAATTTAATAATTACAGACCTCATAGCAAATCACTATGAGGTTTTTTTGTAAATTGGTTTTATGAATATTAAAATTATAAAGAACAGATCTGACATTGGTGCAGGAAGCCGAGGATCTGATATGGGTATTGATGCTATTGAAATTGCGGCTATCAATTCTAATAATGATTATTTTGCACAATTTGATTTTGAAGATATTGAGACCGAAAACGAATCTATTTATAACAAAGTAAAAAATTCTTTTGGTAAACGTATTGTGCATGTATTTGAACAATGTACACGTGTTTCTAATGCTGTGGAGCATAATTTAAATGCGAATGTTTTTCCTTTAGTTATTTCTGGAGATCACTCTTCAGCATTAGGAACCATAAGCGGGATAAAAGCAACCTATCCTAATAAAAGATTAGGTGTCGTTTGGATTGATGCACATGCCGATATTCATTCGCCATATACTTCTCCTTCTGGAAACATACATGGTATGCCTTTGGCGGCAGCAATGAGAGAAGATAATTTAGATTGTAAAATCAATACCATTACAGAAGAAACCAAAAACAATTGGGAAGCAATGAAAAATATTGGAACTTCACAAGTTAAAGTGAAGCCTGAAAACATTGTCTATTTTGGTGTTAGAGATACCGAAGAAGCTGAAGCCAAACAAATGGAAAAGCTTAATATTAGAAATTATAAAGTTGATGAAATACGTTTTAGAGGTATAGATAATTGCATTAATGAAGCCATTGATAAGTTGAACGATTGCGAGATAATTTATGTGTCTTTTGATGTAGATAGTATGGATTGCGATTTAATTTCTTATGGCACAGGCACACCAGTCCCTAAAGGATTTGACCAATTTGAAATCATAAAAATTATAAATGGGTTTTTAAACACCAAAAAAGTAGTGTGTTTGGAGTTTGTTGAGGTCAATCCGTTACTGGATTTGAAAGGGAATAAAATGGCCGAAACAGCGTTTGAAATTCTGGACGAAGTGACTAAGACTTTAAAAGATTAATTTACTACATTTATTGCTGTCATTTTAAAATAATTTATCGATGAAAATATCTCTAAATACTAAAATTTTTGCTATTTGCTTTTTGTTACTTACTAGCTTTACGTTTGCTCAAAAGATTAGCAGAACAGAAAAGAAAATCCTTAAAACTATTACAGTTAATAATGCTGAAGCCATTGAGTTTTTAAAAACGGTAGTAAACATTAATAGTGGTACTATGAACCACGAAGGTGTTAAAAAAGTTGGAGAGGTGTTTGGAAAAGCATTTGAAGATATTGGGTTTACAACCAGTTGGAAAGACATGTCGCAAGTTAATAGAGCAGGCCATTTATTTGCTGAAACTAGTGGAGATAAAGGCAAAAAAGTATTACTTATTGGGCATTTAGATACTGTTTTTGAATCCGATAGTCCGTTTCAGGAATTTGAAATGATAAATGACAGTACTGCCCATGCACCTGGAGGAAACGATATGAAAGGCGGAAACGTCATTATGTTATACGCTTTAAAAGCATTGGCTGAAAACGGACTCTTAAAAGATGCACAAGTTATTGCTGCATTTACAGGAGACGAAGAAAGCACAGGAAAACCCTTAACCATAAGTCGTAAAGATTTAATTGATGCAGCAAAACGCAGTGATATAGCTTTAGGATATGAAGCTTCTTCAGGATTTAACGAAGCGACTATTGCGAGACGAGGTTCATCAGGTTGGAAAGTGGAAGTTAAAGGGAAACGTGCACATTCTTCCGATATTTTTAGTGATGAGGTTGGAGCAGGAGCTGTATTTGAGATTTCAAGAATCATCAACGAATTCTATAATGATGTAAAAGGAGAACAATATTTAACCTTTAATCCAGGTGTCATTTTAGGTGGAACATTTATGTCTTACGATGATGCTTTTAGTAAAGGAGATGCTTTTGGAAAAAGTAATGTCGTTGCACAAACTGCTATGGTAGATGGTGGATTGCGTTTTATCTCCGAAGCACAAAAAGAAAATGCAAGAAACAAAATGAGAGCCATAGTTGCCAATAATTTACCCCTTACATCTGCAAAAGTTAGTTTTATAGACAGTTATCCAGCAATGGGACCAACCAAAGGCAATGAGGAACTTTTAGAAGTTTTAAGCCAAGTGAGTGTAGATTTAGGTTATGGACCAGTTGTTGCTTACGACCCAAGTAAACGTGGTGCTGCCGATGTGTCTTTTGTGGCAGCTTATACCGATTGTTTAGATGGTTTAGGAACTATGGGAAGTGATGGACATACGCCACAAGAAACCGTAAACCTTAATACTATTGAAGCCTTAACACAGCGTACTGCAATTTTAATTTATAGATTGATTAATCAGGAGTAACTTTTTCTTCTTTATCATCTTTTAAATTTGTGTACCCAAATCAGATTTGTTATTAATATGGGAATCAGCCCGAATACAGCAATATAATTTAAAGGTCCATTTGTCCAAGTCCATAAAGCAACTAACACTATTATTGGAATTAACCCAAATCCAATTCTGACAAAAGTGTTTTTAGTCAATTTTTGAATTGATACTAGTGTGATTCCATTTGCGCCAGACAATATTAACGCAGGGATTGTATAAATTAGTAAAGCAGTCCAAACATTGAAATCAAAATATTTTTGTCCAAGTATAAAAGCACTAATTATAATTCCAAAAATTGATAGGGCAAATGTAATAATTGTTAAATCCCAAATTTTCATTTTCATAAATTAGTGGTTAATATTAATATAAATTCAGTTTCAATTAATTTATAGATTGACTAATCTGGAACAGGTTTTTTAATTTTCACTTACCCATTCAATAAAATTATTGAGTTTTGTATTATTTTCGGCTAACCATACTTCTGCATTTTTATTTATAGATTGTGATATATAGTTGCAATAAGCTTCCATGTGGTTAGTTTTTGCTAGATTATAGAAAAAAGGAACATAAAAATTTGAATAAAAGCTGTTATTTTTACTCTTTTTTGATTCCCCTAAGATTTTAAATATAGATGTAGTATTTAAAATAAATAGTTCTTCCTCTGACTTACCCTTGTTTTTTTCAATATTCTTCGAAGCTTCTATAAATGAAATCATCATTTCTGCAGCAGAAAATTCATCATTTAAACCAGATGCTGGTAATGAAATATTAATTGTTTTGGGTTTACTTTTATCTTTTGTAACGTTTGAACCTAGAATTTTTTTTAATGTAATAAAAGCATTTTTCGCTCTTTCAGAATCTGGTTCTAACATTAAAAAGTAA
>CAZQBE010000134.1:0-6831 GCA_964591595.1 uncultured Flavobacteriaceae bacterium | reverse complement strand
TTGGAACTTCCACCACCAATAGTGTTTGCATTGGATAAATAAGACAATAATACTCGAGGCATAGGCCAATTAACTCCATTTACGCCCTTAACATATCTGGATCCAATAGATACATCTACGCCATCAATATGACAGGTGTTATACAATCGTTCTAAATCGTTGGGGTTATGCGAAAAATCGGCATCCATCTCAATAATGTAATCGTAATTGCGTTCTAAACACCATTTAAATCCGTGAATATAAGCTGTTCCAAGCCCAGATTTTTCTTGTCTTATTTCTAGGAACAAACGGTCTTTAAATTCCTTTTGTAATGCTTTTACTTTAAGACCTGTTAAATCTGGCGATTTATCATCAACCACAAGAATATTGAAAGCTTTTTCTAAGCTAAACACCGCTCTAATTATCGCTTCGATATTTTCTATTTCGTTAAATGTTGGAATAATGACAATAGCGTCCTGCATCAAAAAAAAGATTTTAGCAAAAGTAAGTTATTTGCAGCATTAATTTTATAGAAATATTCTTCATAATTTAGCACTATGTTACGTGAAATAATATCTAACGACTGGTTTACCCTATTAATTGTTTTAAGCTTATGTGTTTTAGCTATAGCAAAATATGCGTACTCCAACAGGTTTAATGATTTTTTATGGGTTGTAGGTAATTCTAAGTATTTAAAAATTTATTCGAGAGAACAAAAATTTATAGATTGGTTTGATGCTTTACTGTTTTTTAATTTAATCATTTCTGTATCCTTATTTTCGTTTTTAAGCTATAACACCTTAGTAGCTAGTGTTGATTTTGATATTCTTCTTTTTTTAAAAATCTTAATAGGCGTTGGGGCCTTGTTACTAATTAAAATACTCCTTGAACGTTTAATTGGTAGTCTTTTTGAGATTGATGCTCTTATTGATTCTTATATATTTCAAAAGACTAACTATAAAAATTATTTGGGATTGGTTCTATTGCCTATTAATATTCTCCTCATATTTACACTACAACCTAAACCATCAATAATATATGTAGTCTTTGGGTTATTATTTGTTATAAATTTAATTGGTTTTATCACATCATTCAAAACACATCAAAAACTTATAATAAACAACTTTTTCTATTTTATTTTGTATCTTTACGCTCTCGAAATTGCACCTTACATCATTTTATATAAACTATTTATTGGTAGTTAATATAAAGTAAAAAGACAAATCGGCCTATGAAAGTGAAAACAATTTTGGTGTCTCAACCAGAACCTAAAGTAGAAAATTCTCCCTATTTTGACCTACAAGAAAAGCAACGTGTAAAGATTGATTTTAGACCATTTATACATGTTGAAGGAGTTCCTGCAAAGGAAATACGTCTAGAAAAAGTTGACCTAAATAATTACTCAGCTATCATTCTTACAAGCAGAAATGCTGTTGACCACTTTTTTAGAGTTGCAGATGAAATGCGATTTAAAGTTCCTGATGCTTTGAAATATTTTTGTCAGTCGGAAGCTGTAGCGTACTATTTACAAAAATATGTAGTGTACAGAAAACGAAAAATTTATGTAGGCAAACGTACATTCTCTGAATTATCTCCTTTAATTAAGAAGTATAAAGGTGAAACATTTTTATTGCCTTCAACAGACAAGCTTAAACCCGAAGTTCCTAAAATGTTGAACGATTTAGGTGTTAACTGGAAGCAGTCTACTTTTTACAAAACAGTAATTAGTGATTTATCTGATTTGGCGAATGTATCTTATGACGTTTTAGTGTTTTTTAGCCCTTCTGGGATAGACTCTTTATTTCATAATTTTCCTGACTTTAAGCAAAACGAAACGCGTATTGCTGTTTTTGGAAATACAACAATTAAAGCTGTTGAAAACAAAGGATTAAGAGTAGACATTGCTGCGCCAACACCAGAAACGCCTTCAATGACAATGGCTCTGGAAAAATATATCCAAACCGTTAATAAAAAATAATTAGATAATAAACATAAAAAAAGCGTGATGTATTAATTATATCACGCTTTTTTTATTTTGAATTTATTTTTTATCTCACTTTAGGTGCCCCAGCAAGAATATCTTCATTTGCATAACTTTCAAATTGCTTAAAGTTCTCTTTAAACGATTTGGCTAATTTATCGGCTGTATTATAGTAACCTTCATCATCATTCCAGGTTTTTCTTGGGCTTAGGACTTCCGTAGGCACATTAGGGCAAACTCTTGGTTGTTCTACTCCAAATATGGAATGCACATGATAATTGCCTTTATTTGCTGCTTCTAATTCCCCATTCATCGCTGCAGTAATCATAGCCCTAGTGTACTTCAATTTCATTCGACTACCAACACCATAAGGCCCGCCAGTCCATCCTGTATTAACCAACCAAACATTTACACCTGCTTCTTGCATCTTTTTACTTAACATCTCAGCGTATTTAGTTGGGTTTAATGGCATAAAAGGCGCCCCAAAACACGCCGAAAACGATGGTAATGGCTCTTCTATACCCTCTTCAGTTCCTGCTACTTTTGCAGTATATCCTGAAATAAAATGATAGGCTGCTTGACCTGGAGTTAATTTTGAAATTGGAGGCAACACACCAAAAGCATCTGCTGTTAGGAAGAAAATATTTTTAGGATTCTTTCCTATGGATGGTTTTTTAATATTCTCAATATGATAAATTGGATAACTTACCCTAGTGTTTTGAGTTATAGAAGTATCTTCAAAATCTACATCACCATTATCATTCATAATTACGTTTTCAAGAATGGCTCCTTTTTTAATAGCATCATAAATTTCTGGTTCACTTTCATGGGATAGGGTTATCACTTTTGCATAACAACCCCCTTCAAAATTGAATACAGTATTTTCATTGGCCCAACCATGTTCATCATCGCCAATTAAACTTCTATCTGGGTCTGTAGACAAGGTTGTTTTTCCTGTACCAGACAATCCGAAGAAAATAGCAGTATCTCCATCTTTACCAACATTTGCACTACAGTGCATTGGCAACGTGTTTTTAAATACGGGAAGGATAAAGTTTAAAGCAGAGAAAATACCTTTTTTAATTTCACCTGTATATCCTGTACCACCAATAAGGGCTATTTTCCTTGTAAAATCTAAAATCGCAAAATTATGTTGTCGTGTTCCATCAATTTCTGGGTCTGCCATAAATCCTGGTGCGTTTACAACCAACCATTCAGGAGCAAATTGTTCTAGCTCCTCTTCAGTGGGGCGTAAAAACATATTATAAGCAAACAAATTAGTCCAAGGATGCTCATTAATTACGCGAATGTTTGTTCTATAATTATCATCAGCACAAACATAACTGTCTCTAACAAATACTTCTTTATGCGATAAATAATCGGCAACCTTGTTGTATAGGCTTTCAAATTTATCACTATCAAAAGGAATATTAATGTTTCCCCACCAAACTCTGTCTTTAGTAACATCGTCTTTTACAATAAACCGATCTTTAGGAGAACGTCCCGTAAACTCGCCTGTGTTAACAGCTAATGCTCCTGATGAAGCTTCTACGCCTTGTCCTTTAGAAATTGTACTATTGTGAAGTTGTTCTGGTGATAATTGATAATTTATTGTCGCGTCAATAATTCCGTATTCTTGTAACGAAATCGATTTCGTAGTATGGGTGTTATCCACCATAATTTTTGTGTTGTTTATGGTACAAAAGTATAAATTTTATAGAAACCTACATTAAAAAATGATTTTATTCTGATTTAATTTTTATAAAATCAATTAACATAAGCACCCATGATATAATGAGGAACAATCCTCCAATTGGTGTTACAAAACCAATCGTTTTAAAATCAAAGCTAGTAAGTTCGTTTGTTGCCAAGCTATAGATAGAGCCTGAGAATAATAACACTCCTAAAACAACAAAATAATACAGCCATTTTTTTGTTTTAGCACTTAAAAAAGTTGTGCCACCAATAAATAATAATACTATAGCATGATACATTTGGTAACGTACACCTGTTTGAAACGTTTCAATAGCATCTTTAGTGATACTGTTTTCTAATCCATGAGCTGCAAAGGCTCCAAGGACTACGGCAAGAAAGCCTAACACACTTCCTGCAATCAATATTTTTTTGTTCATATTAATTTATATTTTAAGTTTTTATAATACCTACATTTTATTACATTCGTGACATAAATAATAACAAATTTACTTAACTAATCTTAACTATGCGAAAGATTTTGGTTATTGGTTCTGGCAAATCATCATCCTACTTAATAAAATATTTTTTAGATAAAGCTGAGGCTGAACAATTGCAAATTTCCATTGGTGATATTAATACAAATAATGCCGAGGTGTTAATAGGGAATAATACGCATGCTAATGCAATTACACTAGATGTGTTTGACGAACAATCTCGTGCTGTAGCAATAAAAAATGCTGATATAGTTGTATCAATGCTCCCTGCAAGATTTCATATTGAAGTTGCTAAAGACTGTATTAAATATGGTAAAAATATGGTAACAGCATCTTATGTTAGTAAAGAGATGCAAGTGCTTGATGAGGAAGCTAAAGCCAAAGGGCTTATTTTTATGAATGAAATAGGAGTAGACCCAGGCATAGACCACATGAGCGCCATGGAAGTTATTAACCGCATTCGTGAGAAAGGTGGTGAAATTATTTTATTTGAATCTTTTACAGGAGGATTAGTAGCTCCTGAAAGTGATACTAATTTATGGAACTACAAGTTTACCTGGAACCCTAGAAACGTTGTAGTTGCAGGACAAGGAGGTGCTGCAAAATTTTTACAAGAAGGCAAGTATAAATACATTCCTTATAATAGATTATTTAGGAGAACTGAATTTCTTGAAATAGAGGGCTATGGGCGTTTTGAAGGTTATGCTAATAGAGACTCCCTAAAATATCAGCATACATATGGATTAGAAACAGTAAAAACATTATATCGAGGCACCATCCGTCGTGTTGGGTTTAGTCGTGCTTGGCAAATGTTTGTACTATTGGGAATGACAGATGATAGTTACACTATTGATGACAGTGAAAATATGAGTTATCGCGATTTTGTTAATGCCTTTTTACCTTACAGTCCAACAGATTCTGTAGAGTTAAAATTTAGACATCAACTAAAGATTGATCAAGATGATATTGTTTGGGATAAACTTGAAGAATTAAATATTTTTAGTGCTACAAAAATGGTAAAACTAAAAAAAGCAACTCCTGCTCAAATACTTCAAAAAATTCTAATGGATACTTGGACACTTAATCAAGATGACAAAGACATGATTGTGATGTATCATAAATTTGGATATGAAATTGATGGCGAAAAACATCAAATTGATTCCACAATGGTTACCATCGGCGAAAATCAAACTTATACTGCTATGGCAAAAACCGTTGGTTTGCCTGTAGCTATAGCTACTCTTGATATTTTAAACGGAAAAATAAAAACTCCAGGAGTTCAAATTCCTATTCGTAAAGAAGTTTATGAACCAATTTTAAAAGAATTAAAAGAATATGGTATTTGCTTTAATGAAAAAAAAGTGCCTTATTTAGGTTATAACCCATTAAACGTTTAGTTTTTATTAAAAATATTAACACTTTTTATCCTTTTTTGAATAATATTATCATATTTTATTCTTTCAAATTACATTTTAAAATTCATTTTGTATTTTTATATTGAATTCTAAACATATTCTCTTTTGAAAATTACAGATCATAACTTAATTATTGATGGCATTGACAAAACGATACTTCGTGTCTTAATGAAAGACGCTAGAACTCCTGTGCTGGAAATTGCACGTCAAGTTGGTATTTCGGGAGCTGCCATTCATCAACGCTTACGAAAATTAGAACAATCTAAACTCCTATCAGGTTCAAAATTTGTAATTAATCCTAAATCTTTAGGCTATACTACTATGGCTTTTATTGGTATTTTTTTAGATAAAGCAGCAAATAATTCAACTGCTGTAAAGCAACTGAAAAAAATTCCTGAAGTTTTAGAATGTCATTACACTACTGGAAATTGGAGTATTTTAATTAAAGTACTTTGTAAAGATAACGAACACTTAATGCAGGTTCTAAATAAAAATATTCAAATCATTAATGGTGTTTCTAGAACAGAAACCTTTATTTCTTTAGACCAACAAATTGATAGACAGATAAAAATTTAATCTCTTCCTAAAATCTGGAATGCCCAATATACTAGTGAAGCCAAAGCACCAATAGCTGCAACCAAATAAGTACGTGCTGCCCATTTTAGTGCATCTTCTGACCCTTTATATTCTTCTTGAGAGACCACGTTCTTATTTTTCAACCATGCTAAAGCACGATTACTTGCATCGTACTCAACAGGAAGTGTAATAAAACTAAATATAGTAGCAAAACCCATAAAAATTAATCCAGCAACAGCAACAAAAAAGCCAATACCTCCAAGCCAATTTGTAGCCATAAGCACAATACCTCCAATCACAATCCATTGTGACATGCTAGAGGTTACACTAACTATTGGTACTAGTGATGATCGCATTTGCAACCAGCTATATGCTTGTGCATGTTGTACGGCATGACCACATTCGTGAGCTGCAACAGCTGCTGCAGCTGCATTTCTCTGGTTATACACGGCTTCGCTTAAATTAACTGTTTTATCTTTTGGATTGTAATGGTCTGTTAATCGTCCTGCTACCGAAACGACCTTTACATCCATAATGCCATGATCTGCTAGCATTTTTTCAGCAATTTCGACACCACTCATTCCGTTTCGTAATTGTACTTTAGAGTATTTTGCGAATTTTCGCTTTAATTGGTTACTCACTAACCAACTTACTAAAGCAATACCCCCTAATAATATATAATATGTAAACA
>CAZQBE010000133.1:0-6869 GCA_964591595.1 uncultured Flavobacteriaceae bacterium | reverse complement strand
ACCTAGTTTTTTGATTAAAGTTTCAATCTTAAAGTTTTATGTCAACAAAAAAGCTTTTAAGGCGTATTTTTAAACGACTCGTTCCATTGGCTATTATTGGATGGTTTTATTGGCCGTTGCCAACTTTTTTTTTACTAACTGGATTATATGATGTTCTTAGACATAAAAATAAAAACAAGTGGATTGTTTTTAAACAATATTTTTTAGTAAATGGAACCTTAGCATGGTTATTTAGCCCTTTAAACACAGTAATAGATATTATTTGTTTACCCTTTATAAATAAACAAGTCTATAAACTAGAACAATTGCCAAAAATACATCAAGAAGAGATTAAAAATATTTTAGAGCAATGCCCAAAACAGCAACTTAATAAAACCTTATTTGATTTAAATTCAAATGATGCCAGAACCATGTTATTTTATAAATGGTATGGACACAATGTAGATACAAATTATCCCTGTGAGCTATTTCATAAACCATTTAAACGTATTTTAACCATTGGTGTTTCAAGTTTTAAGGCGCAAAGTAAAACCAGTCCTCATTTTGGTTGGTTAAGAGCAGGCATAAGAGTTTTAATTAATATTGATGATAACGTAGATGACAATGCGTACATAGATGTAAACAATAAACGACATGTATGGAAAACAGATGGTTCACTATTCATTTTTGATGATACTATTTTGCATCAATCTTTTAACTTAACAGACAAAACCAGAAATTGCCTATTTATAGATATAACAAGACCCTCCCTTGTTCCATTTCTCATAAATGCTTTAGTTAAATTATTTGGCTTTATTTCTATAAGTATCCCAAGGTTTAACAAATTAAGTAAATGGAAAGTAGCAAAGTAATGGTCTTTTGTTCAATTACCCTTATGTAAATAATGTCAGTTCGAGTGATTTTTTAGTATAAAATCGTATCGAGAACAGTTAAAAAAAGAAAATATTGAATACTAATCCTTAAAGTGTAACAACTTTAGTAAGTCAGCGACTTATATTTTGAAACTAAAACACAAAAAAAATGATTATTTCTACAACAGATAAAATTCCTAACAAAGAGATTAAAGAAATATTAGGCATTACAAGAGGAAACAGCGTGAGAGCGCGACATATTGGTAGAGACTTTTTTGCAGGATTAAAAAATATTGTTGGTGGCGAAATTGATGAATACACCAAATTATTAGAGCAATCGCGTGAACAAGCGATGCATCGTATGATTAAAGATGCTGAAAGAATGAATGCCGATGCTATTGTGAATATCAGGTTTACAACCTCTATGGTAATGCAAGCAACTTCTGAAATTCTTGCCTACGGAACTGCAGTTAAACTGTCTTAACATAAGGCGTATTAAAAAAAGCCATCTCGTTGTGAAATGAGACAGCTTTTATATAATGGCTTTAAGTATATACTTTGTAAATGTTTCTTTTTAGTGACATGTGCAAAACATGTTTACTTTATGTTTCATTTATATATGTTAATAACCTACTATAAATATTACAATATTCATGCCAATTTATAATTCTATATCTCAATAAATCAGTAATTTCGTGTTTGTACAAAAAATAGAATTAAATGAGCTGGATTAAAGTTATCCATTTCGAAGAAGCTACAGGAAAATTAAAACAAATCTATAAAAAGATTAAAGGACCTAATAATCAAATAGATAATGTGTTAAGTATTCATAGTTTGCGTCCACATACACTTACTGGACATATGAGTTTGTATAAAAACACATTACACCATAGTGACAATTCATTTCCGAATTGGATTTTAGAGCTATTAGGGACATATACTAGTTATATTAATAAGTGTGATTATTGCTATAACCATCATTTTGCAGGAATGAAACGGTTTTTAAATGATGACGATAAAGCTGAAAAGCTGAAGTTTCATATTGAAAATAATTCGCTGCATAAAATATTAAATAATAAAGAGTTAGCATTATCTACTTATACAGAAAAATTAACTAAAAATGCTAGTAGTATTACGGAAGATGATATTAATAGTTTAAGACATTTAGGATGTACTGATGGAGAAATTTTAGAAGTAAATCAAGTAGTCGCCTATTTTAACTATGCTAATAGAACCGTTTTAGGTCTTGGTGTAAATACAAACAATGAAGTGTTAGGATTATCTCCAAAAAACAAAGATGCTGAAAGCTCTTGGAATCATGAGTAAAGATATTTAGGTGTACTCTGGGATTTTGCCAACAACACCTTTATAAAAGTCGTGCATAAACTTAAAATCGGCAGCTTTATCATCAGTTGTGTAAAAAGGTTCTGAAATTCTATTTTCTTTTTTTCCAAAATCTAGCGTAATCATTAAAATTGGTACATTTGCTGCTTTTGCGATATAGTAAAACCCTGTACGCCACTCCTCAACTTTTTTTCTAGTTCCCTCAGGTGCCATTGCCATTCTAAATCTGTCGTGTTTTTTAAATAATTTAGCTATAGCTTCTACTTGATTTTCATTATTTTTTCTTTCAACTGGAGCACCACCAAGCGCTCTAAAAAACCATCCATGAGGAAACTTAAACAACTCCTTTTTACCAACAAAATTGGTTTTTAGTCCAATAACTGACCGTACTAATATTCCTAATGGGAAATCTATCCAGCTGGTGTGTGGAGCAGCTATAATTACTGCTTTTCTTACACTATCAAAATCTGAAAAACCAACTACTTTCCACCTTATAATTTTAAAATAAATAAATCTTGATAACCATTGCATAATTACATCTTTTGATATAGCGCCTTTAGCTTGTCATGCGTGATTGTCTTTTTCCAATGTTTACCTATGGCATTTTCCCATAATGGCTCTAGGCTTAATGCCATATTAATCATAGTATCAAAATGATAATCCTCTAGATGCGCACAAATATTCTCTGGTAAATTTATATCATGCCTTTTCATCATCTCTTTAAATAGCCTCACACCCTGAGGATAGTACTCCTCTAAATGGTTAAATACAATACAATTACCAATCCCATGCTTAGTTCCTAATACATAAGACAAGCCGTAACTCATCGCATGAGCCACACCAACTTGCGAATAAGCTATACTCATACCACCATGCCATGAAGCCATCATTAATTTATCTTGTGATTCTTCAGGCGTTAATGCGCCATTTACAAAAATCTCCTTACACAAATCATACGACTTCTCACCATAACTTTGACTAAATGCATTTAAGTATGTACCATTAAGTGATTCTATACAATGAATATAACAATCCATTCCTGTATAAAACCATTGCTCTTTGGGTACATCCTTAGTTAATTCAGGATCTAAAATAACCTGATCAAAAGTGGTATAATCACTGTTTATGCCAAGCTTCTTCTCTGGACCCGTTAAAACTGTTGTTCGAGATACTTCGGCTCCCGTACCTGAAATGGTGGGAACTCCTACATGATATAACGCGGGGTTTTTCACTAAATCCCAGCCTTGGTAATCGCTTGTGTCTCCTTCGTTTGTTAGCATGATAGATACTGCTTTAGCAAGGTCTAATATAGTACCACCACCAATGCCTATTATTCCTGAAGGACGTGCATTAGTAGTTAAAATAATTTCTTCAACTAATGCGTCAACTTGTGATGTTTTTGGCTCTTCATCGGCTGATATATATATTACCCTATCATGATAAGATAATGGTATTCTTGAAGTTAATGAAGCTCGCCCTTTAAAAACATCATCAATAAAAAAAATGAAAGGTGCTTTGGTATTAATTCGCTTTGGGGCAATAATATCACTCAATTGATTAAAACTACCTCGACCAAAAACCACTCTTGGTACCATCGGGAAATTTTTATAACTCATTTAATTTTCTTTCTTTAACAAAAAATAAAAGTACTATTAATAAATATTTATTTATCTAAATTTTTTTGAAATTTTTCAGCAAATAACGCCACATGATAACCATCAACTAGTGCATGATCCACATTAATCGCTACATTCATGGTTAATACATCATTTATACGTTCAGCTTTACTAAAAGCAATTTTAGGAACCGCTGATTCATCTCCAGAAAATGGTTCTTTATGCGCAACAAAATGCAGCCAAGGCATTGCCGAACAGTAAACACAATCGATACTGTTTTTAGGTGGAAACAAATCTGTTGAGTTTTGAATACGCTTTTTTTCGGCATCAAAATTTTTTATAAACACCTGTAAATCGTTATCAAAATCAATAAAAGAAAACCCAAAAGTTTTATCATTTCGCATCAATGTTGGTGATGCATGAATTACATCATATGCAACAATTTTATTATCTATAATTCTATACCTTAAATTTTCTATTGCATTAATCGCTTTCATGCAGTCGTGCAAATATTTTGCAAAAAAGCTAATATTATTTTGCTTAGAAAACTGATACGCTTTTGTAACATTAAACGGAATGGTTACTGCAAATGACGAATCTACCAATCCACTAAAATGGATAAAATGCTGCTTTCTATTCCATTTATTTAAGTCTATATACTTCACCTATCTAACAGTTGTAAAATTTCACTAATGTTTTCTACTGTTTTATAAATTTTGCCATTGGTATCTGCTTCATTCACTTTTTCATGTTCCCAAGTGGTATGATAAGGAACGTGAATGGCTTGAGCCTTAATATTTACAAGTGGTAAAACATCTGACTTTAAAGAATTTCCTACCATTAAAAATTCTGACGGATTAATGTCCAGATGGTTCAACAGCTTTGAGTAATTAGCTTCTTTTTTATCGCTTAACACTTCAATATGATGAAAATACTTGGTAAGATTAGAATTTTCAAGCTTTCGTTCTTGATCTAATAAATCGCCTTTGGTTGCTAGAATTAAGCGGTATTTTGAAGATAGCGTTTGCAACACATCTTCTACTCCACCTAGCAGCTCAACAGGCCTGTTAATCATTGTTTTACCAATATCTATGATTTCTTGTATCACTGTACTTGAAGCTGAATTATTAGAAATTTCTAAAGCAGCTTCAACCATAGACAATATAAAACTCTTAATACCATAACCATACATTTCTAGGTTCTCCATCTCTTTTTTAAAGAGTTCCTGATCAATTTTATTAGCCGTTTCGTAAGCGCTTAAGAGTTTTGCAAACTGTTCTTCAGCTTCTCTATAATAGGTTTCGTTTACCCAAAGCGTATCGTCGGCATCAAAACCAATAACCTTTATGTTAGAGTAATCTATTTCCATAATCGTTTTGCTTTCTCCAAATCTTCTGGTGTATCAATCTCCACACCTTCAATGCTAGTTTCGACCATTTTTATTTTTTTACCATATTCTAAGTAGCGAATACATTCTATTTTCTCAGATGCTTCAATGAATTTCATGGGTAGATTACTGAAATCGATTAATGCCTGCTTTCTAAACGCGTAAATACCTTTATGCTTAAAATAACGTGTTCCTGCATTTTTATCTCGTGGATATGGGATTGGGCTTCTGGAAAAATATAAGGCAAAGTTGCGCTGATCTACGATAACCTTTACCGTATTTGGGTTTTTAATCTCATCCAAATCTTTTATTTCAACCATTAAAGAAGCTAAGTCTATTTCTTTAGCATCATCAGTTTTAAAGACGTCTAATACTTTTTTAAGACTTTCTTTTTCGGTAAAGGGCTCATCACCTTGAACATTAACTACAATATCGCAATCTACATCCAACACCGCTTCAGCAATACGATCACTACCAGATTCATGCACTTTCTTACTCATTATAGCCTTTCCATTATGACTAACAATTTCATTGTAGATAGTATCACTATCTGTAACCACATACACCTCATCAAACAAGTTTGTAGCGACAGTTGCCTCGTAAGTGCGACGTATTACCGTTTTTCCTTCAAGGTCTTGCATGAGTTTTCCCGGAAATCGAGAAGCACTGTAACGCGCAGGAATCATTGAAATTATTTTCATGGAGATTTTTTATTTCTAAATCAAAAATACTGTTTTTTAAGAGAATGTAAATTATAATTGATTTAAACTTTATGTGCTATTTTCACCTTTAAGCTTCTTCAAAAAAATCGTCTTTAAAGCCAATGAGGTATAACTTTTCTTTAGCTCTAGTCACTGCAGTATACAACCACCGTAAATACTCTTTATCTATGCCATTGGGCAAATAGGGTTGTTCAACAAACACCGTATTCCATTGTCCGCCTTGAGATTTATGGCAGGTTATAGCATATGAAAATTTAATCTGTAACGCATTAAAATATTTGTTGTTTTTTACTTTTAAGAACTTTCTATATTTAGAAGTTTCGTTTTCATAATCTTTCAATACTTCTTGATATAATCTATTGGAATCTTCGTAAGGTAACGAAGGTGCTTCAACCGAAATAGTATCTAACATCAAAACAGTTTCAAAAGGACGCATTCTAGGGTAATCTACCATGCGTACTTTTACTTCAGCAAAACGAAAACCATACAATTCCTTAATATGAAATATTTCTAAAACCTCTACAATATCACCATTAGCTATAAAACCCGCTTCGCTTGTTGGCTTAATCCAAAAGTAATTATTCTTAACAACCATTACGTAATCTCCTGTAGTGAGCTCGTGTTCGTTAAATAGTATCCGAGAACGTATTTGTTCATTATATAAATTGGCGCGCTTATTTGAGCGTACAATTATAGCTGTTTCTTCATTTCCTAAACTGCTATAAGCATCATTAATAGCGTCCATTATTTCGTAACCATCTACCAAACGCACAATATCTTTAAAGCCATGTAAATTAAATTTAAAACTTTCATAAAACGAATCGGTAAGTGCTTCTCTTAAAATGGTAGCATTAGACAAAATACCTGAGTCTTGTTGTTGCCTAACAACTTCATCCAGTTCCATTTTGGTAACTTCTTTATTATAATGTAATCCTAAAAGGTTCTCATT
>CAZQBE010000132.1:0-6883 GCA_964591595.1 uncultured Flavobacteriaceae bacterium | reverse complement strand
AACATATAGTGGTTGTCCTGCAATGGATGTCATTGGCGATGATATTATAACTGCTTTTAAAAATGAAAGATACAAAGCTAAAGTAGAATTAGTACTGTCTCCTGCTTGGACAACCGATTGGATTACTGAAAAAGGCAGGAAAGCATTAGAGGATTATGGAATAGCACCACCTTTGGATGCAATAGCCGATAAGGAAGTTTTATTAGGAAGTAAAAAATTAGTAAAATGTACCAATTGTGGTTCTACAAATACAATATTAGTGAGTCAGTTTGGTTCAACAGCATGCAAAGCATTGTTTCAATGTGAAGATTGCCAAGAGCCATTTGATTATTTTAAGTGTTTAAAGTAAATGTCATTGCGAACAAAGTGAAGCAATCTGTTCGAAAGATTGCCACGTCATTTTATTCCTCGTAATGACAAGACAATATAAATTAAGGTATGAGCAATTCAATTCAACTAAAAATTGAAAACAAAGTAGCGTACATCACGCTCAACAGATCAGAAGTATTTAATAGTTTCAATCGTGAAATGGCTTTGCTGCTACAAGATACTTTAGATGCCTGTAAAACTAATAGTGAAGTTAGAGCTATTGTACTCTCTGGAAACGGAAAAGCATTTTGTGCTGGACAAGATTTAAAAGAAGTCACTTCTCCAGAATTAAATCCTGGGTTCAAAAAAATTCTTGAAGAACATTATAATCCAATTATTTTAAGAATCAGAACTATTGAAAAACCAATTATTGCAGCTGTTAATGGTGTTGCAGCAGGCGCAGGAGTAAATATTGCATTGGCTTGTGATGTTGTTGTTGCTAATGAAAATGCTAGTTTTATTCAGGCATTCAGTTTAATTGGTTTAATTCCTGATAGTGCAGGAACTTTCTTTTTACCGCGTTTAATAGGGTTTCAAAAAGCGTCTGCTTTAATGATGTTAGGGGATAAAATTGGAGCTGAAGAAGCAGAACGTTTAGGGATGATTTATAAATCTGTACCGTCAGAAGAATTTCAAGAAACCATTAACAAGTTAGCTTTAAAAATGGCAAATATGCCAACAAAAGCTCTAGGATTAATTAAAAAAACATTAAATCAATCACTGACAAATAATTTAGAAGCACAATTAGATTTAGAATCTAAAAATCAAATAACAGCAGCAAGTAGTGAAGATTATCAAGAAGGCGTTGCTGCATTTATTGAAAAACGAAAACCAAATTTTAAAGGAGAATAAACGAGTTTGTCATTCCAGCGAAAGCAGGAATCCAATATGATTGAGAACTAAAATTAAAATGAACAAACAAATTTTGATACAAGTACATGATAGAGTGAAACCATACATTCACCAAACACCTGTGCTTACATCAGAGCTAATTAATGAAATTTGTGAAGCCAAGGTCTATTTTAAATGTGAGAACTTTCAAAAAATGGGAGCCTTTAAAATGCGTGGTGCAGCGAATGCTGTTTTAAGTTTAACAGAAGCACAAAGAAGCAAAGGCGTTGTAACACATTCTTCAGGTAATTTTGCACAAGCCTTGTCTTTGGCTGCAAAAAAAATAGGTGTAAAAGCATTTATTGTAATGCCAGAAAATGCACCTCAAGTAAAAAAAAATGCAGTTAAAACTTATAAGGGCGAAATTATTGAATGTGATTCTAATCCAATTGCTCGAGAAGAGATGGCAGAAAAAGTTAGAAAGGAAACAGGAGCGACTTTTATTCATCCTTCAAACGATGACGATGTTATACTTGGACAAGGTACCGCAGCTATGGAGTTGTTAGAGGAATATCCGCAATTAGATTATATCTTTACACCAGTTGGTGGTGGTGGGCTAATTGCAGGAACAACTTTGGCTGCAAAATATTTTTCTAAAAACTGTAAAGTCATTGGAGGAGAGCCAAAAAATGTAGATGATGCGTATCGCTCTTTACAAAGCGGAAAGATTGAATACAACGATAGTGATAGTACTACCATAGCTGATGGATTACGGACGTTTTTAGGAGACCGAAATTTTCCAATCATAAAAGAAGGTGTTGAAAAAATAATTAGAGTAGAAGAAGAAGATATTATGAATGCAATGAAGCTAGTTTGGGAACGCATGAAAATAATCATCGAGTCATCAAGTGCAGTTGCAGTTGCAGCATTACTAAAAGATAAAGAAGAGTATAAAAATAGAGAAGTCGGAATTATTATTTCTGGCGGAAATGTAGATGTAACCAATCTACCATTTTAAGTATTAACGATTGTAGATTGATGATTGTAGATTTTTGAATTTAATAAAGAACAAGTATGAAACCTAATCAACTAGAAGAGCGACTGATTCAATTCGCAATAGATGTCATTTTACTTTGAAAGAAGGTTGATAAATCTTTTGCTTCAGAACATTTAGTTAAACAATTGATAAGGTCTGTTACTTCATCTGCGTTAAATTATGGAGAAGCCAGAAGTGGAGAATCCACAAGAGATTTTTTACACAAGATGAAAGTTTGCTTAAAAAAATTGAGAGAGAGTTTAATTAATATGAGAATACAAAAAGGAGCAAAACTTATTACAGATATTGATTCCTTAGATATATTAATTAAAGAAAACGATGAGCTTATTTCAATATTTGTTGCAAGTATTAAAACAGCTTCTCTAAAACTAAAAATTTAAATTGAATGATAAATATAAAAATTTCAAAAATCAGTAATCGTTAATCTTAAATCTCCAATGAATAAAATAGGAATTATAGGTTCAGGATCAATGGGAAGTGGCATCGCACAAGTGGCTGCAACTTCTGGTTGTAAAGTTAAAGTGTACGACACCAATCAAGACGCTTTAAATAAAAGTAAAGTAGCTCTAGAAAAAGTACTGTTACGCCTTATTGAAAAAGAAAGGATTGATGAAACAGAAAAAAATAGAATTCAAGATAATATTTCTTATGTAAATTCCTTGAAGGATTTAGAAGATTCCAATCTAACTATCGAAGCCATTGTTGAAAATTTAGAGATTAAGCAAAACCTATTTTCAGAGTTAGAGAGTTATGTGTCTGATGAAACAATAATTGCATCAAATACATCATCACTATCAATTGCATCAATCGCATCAGCATTACAAAAACCAGAGCGTTGTGTAGGTATTCACTTTTTTAATCCAGCACCATTAATGGCATTGGTTGAGGTAATTCCCGCAATACAAACATCTCAGGAGGTATTTAAAAAAGCAGTTTCAACAATTAAGAGTTGGAATAAAACGGTTGCTGTTGCTAAAGACACACCTGGTTTTATTGTAAATCGTGTAGCAAGACCATATTATGGAGAATCGCTTCGTATTTATGAAGAAGGTATAGCAGATTTTGCAACCATAGATAATGCCATGAAAACAGTAGGAGGTTTTAGAATGGGGCCCTTTGAGTTGATGGATTTTATTGGTAACGATATTAATTATACAGTTACCAAAACAGTGTTTAAAACCTTTTATTATGATTCTAGATTCAGACCTTCATTTACCCAACAACGATTGGCAGAAGCAGGATATTTAGGACGAAAAACAGACAAAGGATATTATGATTATGATGAAAACGGAGCAATCGTCATTCCGAGTGAAGCGAAGGAATCTCATGATAAAGAATTATCAGAACTAATTTTTAATCGAGTGTTAGTAATGCTCATTAACGAAGCCGCGGATGCTTTATTTTTAAATATTGCTTCAGCTGAAGATATAGATAAGGCGATGACTAAAGGCGTTAATTATCCTAAAGGGCTCTTAGCTTGGGCAGATGAAAAAGGCATGGATTGGTGTATTGATAGCATAGATGAATTATATAATGAATATCATGAAGAAAGATATAGATGCAGTCCGCTATTACGTAAAATGAAAAGAGAGAAAAAGAAGTTTTTTAGTTAAAACGTCATTCCGAACGAAGTGAAGGAATCTCATCAAAAGATTGCCACATCATTTCTTTCCTCGCAATGACAAAATAAATATGAAAGGAGAATTAATTCCATATAAAATGTTATCCCTCGACCCATACAGTACATGGTTAGGAATCGAAATATTAGAATGTGAAATAGGACGATGTAAAGTCGCTATGACAGTTCGAAAAGAAATGTTAAACAGTATGAATAAAGCACATGGAGGAATTAGCTACGCATTAGCCGATACAGCCTTTGGTTTTGCGGCTAACACGCATGGCAAATATGCGGTGTCTATTGAAACGTCCATCAATCATATTGAAGCACTCAATGAAGGAGATTATTTAGTGGCAGAATCGGTAATTGAAAAAGTGAATCATAAACTAGGCTTTAATATTATTGAAGTAAAAAGAGGTGAAGAATTGGTAGCGCTTTTTAAAGGCATAGTCTATAGAACAAATAAAGATTGGGAAGAGTAGATTAACGATTGGAGATTGTGGATTTAAGATTTCAGAATTAAAAAACATTGATTACAAAATAGTATTAGTAGAATTAATTATAAAGAAGGTTACAGATTATGATTCAAATATTGGATACAAGTTCAAAAATCAAAAATCGTATATCATCAATCTAAAATCATATGGAAGCATATATCATAGACGGAATAAGAACACCAATAGGCAGTTATAAAGGCACATTATCACTTGTTCGTACAGACGATTTGGCGGCTTTAGTAATAAAAGAGCTGGTAGCAAGAAATCCAAATATTCCAAAAGATGCTTATGACGATGTTATCTTAGGCTGTGCAAATCAAGCCGGAGAAGACAATCGAAATGTAGCACGAATGGCTTCATTGTTAGCAGGATTACCATTTTCTGTGCCAGGAGAAACCGTCAACCGTTTGTGTAGTTCAGGACTATCAGCTATAATTCACGCCAATAGAGCTATAAAAGCAGGAGATGGTGACGTGTTTATTTCAGGAGGAGTAGAGCATATGACACGCGGACCGTTTGTGATTGCAAAACCATCAAGTGCGTTTGGTAACGACTCCAAAATGTATGATTCCAGTTTCGGATGGCGATTTATCAATCCTAAAATGCAGCAATTATATGGAACAGATAGTATGGGAAATACTGCAGAAAATCTAGTTGAGAAATATAATATTTCACGAGAAGATCAAGATGCGTTTGCATATTGGAGCCAGATGAAAGCAACAAAAGCACAAGAAAATGGACGTTTGGCAAAAGAAATTATAACTGTCGAAATTCCGCAACGTAAAAAAGAGGCGATTCAATTTTCTAAAGATGAGTTTGTAAAACCAGCAACCACAAAAGAAATATTGGCAAAATTACGACCAGCATTTAAAAAAGAAGGAGGAAGTGTGACAGCAGGAAATTCATCAGGATTAAATGATGGTGCAGCAGCAATAATAATAGCTTCAGAAGAAGCTGTAAAAAAGTATAACTTAAAGCCTATTGCACGAATTGTAAGTTCAGCAGTAGTTGGTGTAGAACCACGAATTATGGGCATAGGCCCTGTGGAGGCATCAAATAAAGCCTTAGTAAAAGCAGGATTAACAATGGACGAAATGGATATTATTGAGCTTAACGAAGCATTCGCAGCGCAAGCTTTGGCGTGTACAAGAGCTTGGGGATTGGTAGATAATGACTCAAGAGTAAACCCAAATGGAGGTGCTATTGCTATTGGACATCCACTTGGTGTAACAGGAACACGAATTTGTTATTCAGCGGCTTTAGAATTGAAAGAACAGCAAAAACGATATGCATTAGTAACCATGTGTATTGGAGTAGGGCAAGGATATGCTGCTATAATTGAAAATGTAAATTTATAAACGATTTGTCATTCCGCGCTAGATGCGGAATCCATCATAAAGTGATAACGAGTATGAATAAGATTCAACATTACGTTCAAGGAAATTGGACAACAGGTAAAGAAGAAGGTACTCCTGTTTATGACGCCATAACAGGAGACATCATTTCTAACATAGCTATAGAAGGTTTAGATATTCCTGAAGTTTTACAATATGGGAGAACAAAAGGAGGTGAAGTAATTCGTAAAATGACCTTTCAAGAACGTGGGAATATGCTTAAAAAGTTAGCTTTCTACTTAATTAAAAAGAAAGATGCTTTTTATGAATTAAGTTATCGTACAGGAGCAACTAAAGTAGATAGTTGGATTGATATCGAAGGAGGTTTTGGAAATCTATTTGCCAATGCATCCTTACGAAAATTATTCCCAAATCAATCGTATCATGTCGAAGGCGAACCTATCGATTTATCTCGTGGTGGACGTTTTATGGCACACCATATTATGGTTCCTAAAAAAGGCGTAGCTGTTCATATCAATGCTTTTAATTTTCCAGTTTGGGGAATGTTAGAAAAATGTGCTGTTAATTGGATGGCTGGTGTTCCAGCAGTAGTGTTACCTGCACCTTCATCATCGTATTTAGCAGAAGCTGTAGCTCGAGAAATAGTCAATTCCGGTATTTTACCAGAAGGCGCATTGCAAATCATTAACGGAACTGTCAAGAATATTTTGGATACCGTAGAATCACAAGACGTGGTTACTTTTACAGGTTCAGCATCAACAGGACGTTTGCTTAAAGCACATCCAAGAATTATTCATGAAGCTGTACCATTCACAATGGAAGCCGATTCATTAAATGCATCTATTTTAGGAGAAGATGCCATTCTTGGAACACCAGAATTTGACATCTTTATTAAAGAAGTTAGAAAAGAGATGACTGTAAAATGTGGTCAAAAATGTACTGCAATCCGTCGTATTATTGTTCCAGAAAAGTCAATTGAAGATGTTCAAATCGCTTTAGGAAATGCTTTAGATAAAGTGATTATTGGAGATCCTAGATTGAAAGAGGTTAGAATGGGCTCTTTAATTAGTAATGTACAAGTTGAAGAAGTTAGAAATAGCGTTACTGATATTGCCAAAAAAGCACAAATTGTGTATGGTAGTTTGGATAAGCTTGA
>CAZQBE010000131.1:0-6900 GCA_964591595.1 uncultured Flavobacteriaceae bacterium | reverse complement strand
AGCGGATTACAGAGGCAAGAGCTCATAAAATAAATGATATTATTATTGATTTAGGTTTTGGATTTTCTAAAAATTTGGAACAAAACTATGAGCTACTCAGTAAATTAGAGTTATTTAAAAATTTAGATTTACCAATACTTGTAGGTGTTTCAAGAAAGTCTATGATTTATAAATTATTAGACGCCACACCTCAAGAAGCTTTAAATGGCACAACAACATTAAATACGGTTGCACTTTCTAAAGGGGCTAGTATATTACGCGTTCATGATGTTAAAGAAGCAATAGAATGTATAAAAATTACCAATCAAATGAGCTAAATGAAACGATTATTCATCATCTTACTTATTATTATACTACTCTTCTCTTGTAATAAAAAAACAGTACTACTCCCAGAAACTGACACTAAAGAGATTACTGAAATACTAGACGTGTCACCTATTTATATCTTTTACGATGAAACAAAACCAGACAGTACTGATTTTAATCGAAAAAACATGATAAGCACTACCAATTGGTTGGTAAATATTGACAAACGATTAACGCTAAAACAAATACTACCGCATCTACAATATTTGCAAGAAAAACGAAGTAAAGATGGTATGCACAAAAACGAGAATGCTAAAAATTACTTCACTTGCTTTAATCCTGAAATTCAAAACTTAACATTTATTGAGTTTACTGATGTTGCATTTCATGATAAATCTTTAGAAAAATATTCTTCAGAAAACAGTATTGTAATTGATTTTAATACCCATAATAAAATAACAATTATAAATCCAAACACAAATAAAATCATTTTAAAAACTGAAGCTGATTATTTATTAAATAGTATTGAAGAAGTGGTTACTCTTGAAAACATTATCTATTTAAACTTCAACAAAACCCTTTCGTTTCAAGATTATATTACTTACAAGTCCTTATTGTTACGCCTCGATATAAATAATGTAATCCTCTCAAATGATGAATTTATCTATAATTAGTATATTTATTGAAATTTAAAACACGCGAATCACTTGGAAATTTTTGATGACCTATTAAAATTCACTGTTCTTGATGTAATCGATATTATTTTAGTTGCTGTCCTACTCTATTATGTGTATAAACTCATAAAAGGTACAGTTGCCATAAATATTTTTGTTGGTATTGTTATTACGTACCTTATTTACCTCCTTGTTGATGTGTTACAGATGAAAATGCTTACCAAAATTCTTGGTGGGTTTATGAGTGTTGGTATTATTGCTCTAATTGTTGTATTTCAACCCGAAATACGAAAATTTTTACTAATGGTTGGGTCTACAAACATTAGTAAGAAAGGTAATCTTTTTAAAAACCTTAGCTTTTTAAAAACACAAGCCGATAATACAACTGATGCAGAAATCGTTGTATCTGCTTGCATCAAAATGGGAAGCTCAAGAACAGGTGCTTTAATCGTTTTAGAGCGCAATAATAATCTTGATTTTTTAGTGACAACAGGCGATGAAATGAACATTGCTTTAACACAACCTATTTTAGAAAGTATCTTTTTTAAAAACAGCCCTTTACATGATGGTGCCATTATTATAGCTAACAATATTATAAAAGCGACACGTGTTATTCTTCCAGTAAATAACGAAAAAAATATTCCTGAACGCTTTGGTTTACGACATAGAGCTGCTATTGGTATTACTGAAAAAACAGATGCTATTGCCTTAGTTGTTTCTGAAGAAACAGGGCAAGTATCTTATATTAAAAATGGGGAATTTGTAATGTACAAAAACACGCAAGAATTGATCCAGAAAATCCTAGAAGATCTTGAATAATGAATTGTAAAAATTGTAACGCTAACTTAAGTGAAGGCAATAATTACTGCAATGTTTGTGGTGCAAAAACCATACGGAATAGACTTACTTTAAAAAAATTATTTGCTGATTTTAGTGAACAATTTTTAAACTACGATAATAAGTTCTTAAAAACCTTTATATACCTTTTTACAAAACCTGATGATGTTATTGGCAGTTATATTAATGGAACTCGAAAAAAGTATGTTAATGTAATTAGTTATTTTGCTATAGCTATTACAATAACAGGAGTTGAGTATTTTATACTTAATAAATTTTACCCTGGATTTTTAGACATATCAAGCTTAAGTGCTAAAGGATTAGAGACATTTTCAAATGATATTATGAAATTTGTGCAAGAATATCAATCATTTGTTCTTATGCTTTTTGTTCCAGTCTATGCTTTCATGGCTAAGCTTGTGTTTTTTAATATTAAAAAATATAATTATACTGAGCATCTTGTGACTTTCATGTATATCATTGCTCAATTATCAATTTTTGGAGCTCTAATATTTATTCCTTCTGCAATGTTTGGCTTAAAAATGGGAATGGTAAGTCCAGTTATTATGATAACTCAATTAGTATATTCTGCTTATTGTTTAAAGCGTCTTTATAATTTGAGTTTTGGAGGTATAGTTTTAAGAACATTGTTGTTTTTCCTTATTTTTATTATTCTATACATTGTTACTATTATTATTGTAGTTGGAATAATATTTTTAACTCAAGGTTCAGATTTCTTTAAAGAAATAATTGAAACACAAAATGCAGCAAAAGAAGTATCTGGTTAAGCAACTTCCTCTTGCATAAATTGCACTTCGTATAGGTTTTTATAGTAACCATTTTCTTTTTTTAGGAGTTCTGCATGTGTTCCTTGTTCTACAATTTGTCCAGCATCCATAACAATAATGTTATCGGCTTTTTTAATAGTCGCCAAACGATGTGCAATAACAATAGAGGTTCTACCTTTAGTGATTTTATCAGTAGCATCTTGTATAAGTTGTTCCGAATACGAATCGACAGAAGATGTTGCCTCATCTAAAATTAAAATACTTGGATTGGTTACATAGGCTCTTAAAAACGAAATAAGCTGACGCTGACCAGATGATAGCATCACACCACGTTCTTTTACATTATAATGATATCCATTTGGCAAACTCATAATAAAGTCGTGAATTCCTATTTGTTTTGCAGCTTGTTCTACGTATGCTTCAGAAATATTGGAGTTATTTAAAGTAATATTATTAAAAATGGTATCTGCAAACAAAAATACATCTTGCAACACAACCGCAATTTGATTCCTCAGTGAGCTAAGAGTTATCTCTTTTATACTAATATTATCTATAAAAATCTCTCCTGAATTAATATCGTAAAAACGATTCAATAAATTAATGATGGTAGATTTTCCAGCTCCAGTAGCACCAACAATAGCGACTGTATCTCCAGCGTTTACATGAAACGAAACCCCTTTTAATACTTCTTCGTTTTTAACATAAGAAAACTGTACATTTTTAAACGTAATATCACCTTTATAATGTGAAGCAATACGTTTTCCAGAGTCTTCAATATTGGAAGTTGTATCTAAAACTTTAAACACTCTATCAGCTGCAACCATTCCCATTTGTAAGGTGTTGAATTTATTAGCAATTTGATATAATGGTCTAAATATCATAGGAATCATCATAACAAAAGCTGTTAAATCTCCCAATGTTGCAGTTTGATCTAAAACGGCATTTAAGCCTCCATACCAAACTACTAATCCTAATGTTAATGAAGATAACACCTCGGCAATAGGAAAGAAAATAGAGTTATACCAAACGGTTTTTAACCATCCTTTTTTATGTCTCTCATTTATAATTTTAAAATTTTCATATTCTGTCTTTTCACGTGTAAACAATTGCAATATTTTCATTCCAGTTACACGTTCTTGTACAAAAGAATTTAAATTGGACACTTCGTTCCGCACTTCTTCAAAGGCTTTTTTCATATACTTTTGAAAAATCTTTGTTGCAAAAAGTACAATAGGAAGTGTTAAAAACACAATGATACTTAAACGCCAATTTATATAAAACATGACACCACCAACTACTGTCATTTTTAGTATATCACTAAAAATCATGAATAAGCCTTGTCCAAATATGCCTGCTATTCGTTCCATATCAGTTACTGCACGAGTAATTAAAACACCAACAGAAGAATTGTCGTAATACTTCATTTTAAAATTGAGAATGTGCTTGAAAAGTTTTACGCGAATATCTCTTACTACTGATTGCCCTAACCATGTGGCGTAATAAATAAACAATAATTGAGATGTTACTTCTAAAATAAGTAACACAAGCATGGTTATAATGTAAACAAAAAATCCTTTTATTACTTTGGTTGCAATATTATTATCAATGGCTTCTTGCAACACTAAAGGTCTCAGAGCACCAAAAATAGCAAGACCTATAACTGCTACAAGCGTACCATAAAACACCCATCGATATGGTTTGATAAATTTTAGAAGTCGTTTAAAAAGACTTAAATCAAAAACATTTTCTTTTGTTTTAGCCATTTACAAGTTTTATATGTTTTGGGTATTCAATTTTTGATAAATATAAGGCATGTCCCGGAACTGAAGCTCCAGCATGCGATCTATCCTTAGATTTAATCACATTATGTAATTGTGCAACTTTCATTTTCCCAGTGCCAATCTCAATCATTGTACCAACAATGGCGCGTACCATATTGCGTAAAAAACGATCAGCTTTAATAGTAAATATTATCTCGTCATCTTCAATTTTCCATTCAGCACTCATTATATCACAATTGTAGGTTTTTACATCTGTATTACTTCTTGAGAAACATTTAAAATTTTTATACTCAAATAAAATTTTAGTGGCTTCGTTCATTATGTTTACATTTAATTTTTGCTTAAAATAGTATGTGTCATTAAATGTAAATACATTTTTGACTAAAGAAATCCGGTAAATATATGTTCTGCAAATAGCGTCAAAACGAGCGTGTGTATCATCATTTACTTTGTAAATATTATGAATAGCAATGTCTTTTGGTAAAAATGCATTTAGATTATAAATTAATTTCTCAAGAGATTTAATTTCAGGAATATCAAAATGTGCAAACATTTGTATGGCATGCACACCAGCATCAGTACGTCCTGCTCCTACAATAGAAATTTTTTCCTTCAACAAAGTTGTCATGGCTTTCTCTACAACCTCTTGTACAGAAATAGCATTAGGTTGATTTTGCCAACCATGATAATCTTTTCCGTTATAAGACAGTTCTATAAAATATCGCAAGGATTATAGTATTTTTGTTTTTTGAAAGAACAAAGATAATTTATTCCGGTAAAAGCAAGAGCCTTATTAACAAACTATAAAGATTTCTACTTTCGTGGAAAATAAATATGAAAAAAATTCTCTTACTTTCTGATACACATGGCTATATTGACGATGCCGTTTTAAAGTATGTAAAACAAGCCGATGAAGTTTGGCATGCTGGAGATATTGGCAATTTAAAGGTTACTGATACCATAAAAGAACTTAAGCCGTTACGCGCTGTTTATGGAAACATTGACGATGCAAAAACGCGTATTGAATTTCCTGAACACAATCGTTTTAAATGCGAACAAGTTCTAGTTTGGATCACACATATTGGAGGCTATCCAAATAAGTATGACAAAAGAGTAAGAGAAACAATAACAGAAAATTCTCCAGACTTATTTATTTGTGGGCACTCTCATATTTTAAAAGTAATTCCTGATAAAAAACTGAACCTGTTGCACATGAATCCTGGTGCAATAGGAATATATGGTCTTCATAAAGTAAGAACCATGTTGCGCTTTACCATTAATGGTAAAAAAATAGATAACTTAGAAGTCATTGAGTTTAAAAGATAAAACAAAAGCCCAAAATTTTCATTTTGGGCTTTCTCGCACTAATACTACTAAGATGATAGGTTTATCTCAATCGATCTACTGATTTTACGAGATCTTCATCCTTTTTTATGGCTTTATTGGCTAAAACCAAAAAGACGATAGAAAAAATAGGTAGAAGCATCCCAATACCTTTCTCAGAAACATCTGTTTCTCCAGATAAGTTTAGTGAACGATACACAAATAATCCTAGTAAAATAAAGTTTAATATTATGTTTAGACGTCCTAATACAAATTGAGTTTGTCTGTTATTATACTTAAAAATAGCAATTAAAGACAATGCTGCCGAAACCAAGAATAAACTTAAATATAAAATATTGTCTTTTGCATAAAAAACAACTTCACCAGTGATTGTCCATAAATAGAATACAAATATCAATCCTGCCGAAATTCCAGCAGATATTAAAAGGTAAATAGTTTGTATTCTTTGAAGCATTTCTTTTTATTGAAGCACAAAAATAATAGTTTCTTTTTTAAAACATATATTATTTATTAAAAATAAAGTTGTATCATTGCAATATATGTACAAGTGCTTTTACTGTACAACGTTAGATCTTCAAAAAATAAATCATATTCAAAATTATTACCTCGTAATCCTCTAAAGGAAAAGTACGTGACAATATAATTTCTTAAAATAACAAATCACATAATTCAACAATGTTTGAAATTTCACAATTAAAAGAAAAAAAACTTCCTGAGTTACAGGATATAGCTAAGCAATTAAAAATATCAAAATACCGTTCTTTAAAAAAACTAGATCTTGTATATCAAATATTAGATCATCAAGCTGCTAATCCAGTGACAGCAGCTCCTAAAGCTGAAAAAGAAAACAGTAAGCCGCAACGACAAAAGAGAGAGCGTCAACGAAGCAAGGACAATGCACCAAAAACTCAGCAAAAATCTTTAGATTTCAAAGAAAAAGCTCAAGAAGTAACCGAAAGTACTAAAGAAAACTCTACTACTGTGCCTCAAAATAAAAAACCTATTAAAAAAGAGCCTCAAGCTAAAGACAATCAAAATCATCCGCAACAAAAGGACAATCACAATCGTCCGCAACAGAGAGATAATCAAAATCGTACACAACAAAAAAGTAGTCAGAGTAATTCTCAAAAAGACGATAAGAATCAGAACAACAATAGAAATCAAAATAAA
>CAZQBE010000130.1:0-6938 GCA_964591595.1 uncultured Flavobacteriaceae bacterium | reverse complement strand
AACTAGACTTCTATCTTTGGTTGCCCTATTTGTTAAATATATACTTAATGGAAGCATTATAATTGTTGACAACCATGTAGCTAAAATAGGGTTAATACTGCTGTCTTCAGCACTATTCTTTGCGAAAATACCAATAAAGTGATAGGTTAAAAATAAGACAATGGCAATAACTATTGGCAAACCAATACCTCCTTTTTTAATTAATGCACCTAACGGAGCACCTATAAAAAATAGGATAATACACGCAAACCCTAATGCGAATTTTTCATAATATGAAATAATATGCTTGTTTAAATTTTTTCCGTGTATGGCAAGCATTTTTTTCTTAGTACTAATTATTTGATTGGTGCTATTTACTGAGTTTATAGCTAACTCAACTATTTGGCCTTTCTTTCTAGTTGGGAATAAATCAATAAAATTTTCATCTGCATAAATTGAATCAACTTCTTTAGGGGTAATATTTATATTTAAAGTAGGTGCTGCTGTACGACTGTACATGGCAAGAGCTAAATCATCATAATCCTTTTTTTTGTCTGTCTTTAAAGTATCAATAGTATAGTCTAGTTCATTAATATTTAACATGGAATACTTATTAGAGATATCTTTCTTGTCTAAATCTACATTGTTAATTTTTGAAAGGTCAATGTTTAAGGTGTATTTTTCAAAAGTACTTTTTATTTGAGGCTTGTTTTTTGTTCTTTGGTTATAATCCTTCGGTTGCAAATCATCATAGAAATTCCCATCAAATAACACTAATTCTAAGATATCGGAATCTTCGCTACTAATAAGCTCGCCAGTTTTTGATACTATAACCGTGAAATTCCCATCAGTTTTTTTGCTTTTTTTATGAATGATAACATAATCTAGATTCTGATTACGATCTCCACTTTTATCTCTTACCTTAATATTTATTAAATCCCCAATTTGATTAAACTGTCCTTTTGCTATTGCCATTGCTGGTTTTTTCTTGGCAATATTTTTTCTAAGATTATAAAAACTGAATTCAGCAGTCGGAATGACATTGTTTGCAAAGAAGAAGGTAGTTATAGCTAATCCAACAATAAAGAAACTTAAGCCTCGCATAGCACGTTGCAGTGATATTCCTGTAGATTTCATAGCAGCAAATTCGTAGTTTTCAGCAAACTTGCCAAATACCATAATAGATGCTAATAGGATAGTTAATGGTAATACTAGTACAATAATCCTGGGTGAAACGTATAATAAAAATTTGGCAATAATATCAATCTCTAAATCCTTACCAGCTAGTTCAGTAATATATAACCAAACGGATTGCAAAATAAAAATCAACAAGAGAATGATAAATACGCTAAAGAATGTTTTTAAATACGTAACAAGTATATATCTATCTAATATTTTCACAGAGAAAAATCTAGTCTAATTTATTGATAAAATAATCTTTGTACTTCTTAGCATCAAAAGTAAACAAGGTTTTTGATAGTGGCTTGTTTGTTTTAAAAGAATTAACAGTAAGCGTAGTTTTAGTATTATTAGAACCTATTTCAATAAGGTTATAAATATGCTTTGTTTTAGTATCAATACCTAAAAGCACATGTTTAATTTCTGATTTTGAATCGATAGGAATTAATCTTACATATTGTATTTTTCTACCATTTACATTTTGAACAATATCCATACTATAATTATAACCCTCTTCGTAAAATGATAACATTTTGCTTGGTGTGATAGTATTTTCTTCTTCAGTATTTTCACTTGAAATGGTTACTTCTTCATCCTCAGGACTAATACTATACAATATTTTCCCGTCGTATATTCTTGTTATCCCCATAATATTTAGAACATATTTTTCGCCTTGCATAGTGACATTTCCATGGGTTTCTTGTTTAATATTTTCTTCAATATTAATGAGTACATACTTAAAATCTATAGAAATATTATCATAGCTTTTAGCCTTAGCATTAACTTCGTCTAATAACTCTTTTGCTTTAGTTGTGTTTTGAGCAAATGTAACTGTGCTACACACAATAAGAAATGCTATTAATATATTTTTCATTTTTAATCTATGTTATTATTTTCATTTGCTAAAAGTTGGTCCAAAGCTACCAAATCTGGTACTAATACTTGTCTTGCTTTACTACCTTCAAAATGGCCAACAATGCCTGCAGCTTCTAGCTGGTCTATTAATCGTCCTGCTCTGTTGTAACCCAATTTCAGTTTGCGTTGTAATAATGATGCCGATCCCTGTTGTGCCGTGACAATTATTTCGGCAGCGTCTCTAAATAATTTGTCTCTATCTGAAATATTTATATCAATACTTGTGCCACTTTCTTCACCAAAATACTCAGGAAGCATATGTGCTTCTGGATATGCTTTTTGAGAGCCAATAAACTCTGTTACACGGTCAATTTCTGGTGTATCTACAAATGCACATTGCAAACGAATAAGGTCGTTTCCTTGTGTAAAAAGCATATCACCTCGTCCTATAAGTTGGTCGGCTCCTGAGCCATCTAAAATTGTTCTGGAATCTATTTTACTAGTTACTCTAAATGCTACTCGTGCAGGAAAATTTGCCTTAATAACACCTGTTATTACGTTTACTGATGGCCTTTGGGTGGCAATTATTAAATGAATACCTATAGCTCTGGCTAATTGGGCAAGACGTGCAATAGGTGTTTCTACTTCTTTTCCTGTGGTCATTATTAAATCGGCAAATTCATCAACAACTAACACTATATAAGGCAAAAATTGATGACCATCATTTGGGTTTAATTTACGTGCTTTAAATTTTTCATTATATTCTTTTATGTTTCTACAAAATGCATTTTTAAGCATTTCATAACGATTATCCATTTCAATACATAAAGAATTTAACGTGTTAATTACTTTGGTGTTATCTGTAATAATTGCATCCTCACTATCAGGAAGTTTTGCTAAATAGTGGCGTTCTATTTTATTAAAAAGTGTGAGTTCTACTTTTTTAGGATCAACCAATACAAATTTTACTTCTGCAGGATGTTTTTTGTATAGTAAGGAAGTTAATACAGCATTTAACCCAACCGATTTTCCTTGTCCAGTAGCACCAGCCATAAGCAAGTGAGGCATTTTAGCAAGATCTACCACAAAGGTTTCATTACTTATGGTCTTACCAATGGCAATAGGTAATTCCATCTCTGCCTTTTGAAACTTTTGTGAAGCAATCACAGAATACATTGATACAATAGTGGGTGTTTTGTTTGGAACTTCAATACCTATAGTACCTTTTCCTGGAATAGGAGCAATAATTCTAATACCAAGTGCTGAGAGTGATAATGCAATATCATCTTCTAAATTCTTAATTTTTGATATTCTTATACCTGCTTCAGGTACAATTTCATAAAGCGTTACTGTTGGACCAATAGTTGCTTTAATATTAGAGATACCTATTTTGTAGTTACTTAAGGTATTTACAATTCTATTCTTATTTTCTTCTAATTCTTCTTGATTGATAGTAATGTTTTCACTATCATATTTCTTTAATAAATCAAGGTTAGGGAATTGATAATTTCCAAGTTCTAGCGTAGGGTCGAAGCTTCCAAAATCTGCTACAAGTTTATCTGCGAGATTATCTGTTTCAGATTTTTCCTCAGTAACCTTTTCTACACTCATTTCTAAATTGTCTTCAATAATATTCTCTTCTGCAATTATTTCAATGTTTAATTCTTTTACTGGAGTGATTTGTTCTTTTTTTGTTTCAAGCTTAGAATGGTGTGCAATAGTAGGTTCAATTTTGCCTAAAGGAACTTCAAAGGCTGATTTTATATCCTCTGCTTCTGTAGATAAACTATTGTCAACAGGAGTATAATTATTACTTACATTAGTAGTAAAATCTTTTTTAAGTTCGCTTTTAGCTGATGTAAATAATTTTCCAAAATGTTGTGGTGTTACTTTAAAGCGTAATGCCAAATATATTATAAGACTAAGAAGTAATACTAAAGCGGTTCCAATTTTTCCAATATAATCCTGAAAAAAAGAATTTAGCTCAAATCCTATTATACCACCTAATAAAGGTTTGCTTTTAGCAAGAAACCCAAAAAGAGTTGAAGACCATATCACAATAAGAGTTCCCCAAAACCAATGCCGAAAAAGTTTTGCCTTATTTATATTTAAAAGTACATATATTCCTGAAAGAAATATTAACCCAGAAAAAACAAACGATGCAATGCCAAAACCACGATAAATAAATAAATCACTTACCCAAGCGCCAAATTTACTTAACCAATTTTGAGCCTTTACACTTCTTGCTGTAAATTCTGTTAAAATACTTTGGTCTGCTTTACCTGTAAAGAAAAAGGATAGAAATGCAATAAAAAGTAGAATACCAAGAATTAACAACAAACTACCAAACACTAACTTTTGTTGATTAGATAAGGTAAAATTTGATTTTTTTAACTTTGGCTTGGTTTTTTTTTTGGTTGTTTTCTTTTTTGCCATCTAAATACATTACACTAAAACAAAAATACAAATTACTAACGTTTATCCTAGTAGTTATAGTATTTAAAAAACCTTTGGCAAATAAATAATAAACCCAATAAGTATAGCGAAAACAGATGCTATAAAAACGGCGCCAGCAGCTATATCTTTAATAAATCCTATCTTAGTATTATGCTCTGGATGAATAAAATCTGATATTTTTTCAATGGCTGTATTTAAGCTTTCAATACTCATTACTAAACCAATAGATAGTATCTGAACGATCCATTCTGTTGTAGAAATATTGTAATAAAATCCTAATGCAGTTATTATTAAAGCAATAACAAATTGGATTTTTATACTTGCTTCAGTTTTTAAAAGCAAAAACGCACCATTAAAGGCATATCTTATGCTTTTAATACGTTTACTAATGAAATGTTCTTTTTTAGTCATTCATTAAAGCGTCAAGAGCAGCTTTATAGTTAGGTTCTTCTACCACTTCTTGGACTTGCTCAGAATATAAAACTTTACCTTCTTCATCTAAAACTATGATGCATCTAGATAACAGTCCTTCAACCGGGCCATCTACAAATATTAAGTTGTAATCGTTACCAAAAGAACCATTTCTAAAATCGGAAAGCATTTCTACATTCTCAATACCTTCTGCTACACAAAATCTCGACATTGCAAAAGGAAGATCTTTTGAAATACAAAGTACTTTGGTGTTATCTAAATTTGTTACTACTTTATTAAATTCTCTAACAGATGCTGCACAAGTGCCAGTATCTAAGCTGTGAAAAATGTTTAGTACAAGTTTCTGTCCTTTATAATCTTCAAGACTTGCGTCAGATAAATTAACTTTTGCTAATCTAAAATTTGGAGCACTAGTGCCTGTTTCTGGTAAAGTTCCTGAAGTGTGGATTGGATTACCTTTTAATGTAACTGTTGCCATATTTTTTATTTTTAGTAATCGTTAAAACTACTAATATTTATGTCTTTAAAAGAATGAATATTCACTTTTTTTATTTAAAAACAAAGTACCATGATTTTTTAAAAAGGAACTTTAATAATTTCATCAAGTGTTTAATGTATTAAATATTTTGCTTCAATAAATTTTATCAATTTAAATATAATTTTTAAAAATATAATGCTGCTTTATTTTGGTCTGTAATTTCTATCTTTAAAGTATTAAGAATTTAATATAATCTTACTAATGGAAAACAACAAAATACATAATGGAGATAAGTGCCCATTTTCAAATGGAGTAATAAGAGAAAGTGCTGGAGGAGGTACGTCTAATAATGATTGGTGGCCTAATCAATTAAAGTTGAATATTCTTAGGCAACACTCAAACTTAACAAACCCTATGGATAAGGATTTTGATTATGCAGAAGAGTTTAAGAAATTAAATTTGGATGCTGTGAAGAATGATCTTTTCGAATTGATGACCAATTCTCAAGATTGGTGGCCTGCAGATTATGGGCATTATGGGCCCTTATTTATAAGAATGGCTTGGCATAGCGCTGGGACCTATCGAATTTCTGATGGTCGAGGAGGAGGAGGCTCTGGTTCGCAACGTTTTGCACCATTAAATAGTTGGCCAGATAATGGCAATCTTGATAAGGCACGTTTATTACTTTGGCCTATTAAACAAAAATATGGAAATAAAATTTCTTGGGCTGATCTTATGATTTTGGCTGGTAACTGTGCATTAGAATCTATGGGTTTCAAAACTTTTGGTTTTGGAGGTGGACGTGAAGATATATGGCAACCTGAAGAAGATATTTATTGGGGTTCGGAAACAGAATGGCTTGGTGATAAACGTTATGCAAATGATAGAGAATTAGAGAATCCTCTTGGTGCTGTTCAAATGGGATTAATCTATGTAAATCCAGAAGGACCAAATGGCAGTCCTGATCCTCTTAAATCTGCTGTAGATATCCGTGAAACCTTTAAACGTATGGCTATGAATGATGAGGAAACTGTAGCACTCGTTGCAGGCGGACATACTTTTGGTAAAGCCCATGGAGCTGCTAATCCAGATAAATATGTTGGTAGAGAACCTGCTGGAGCATCAATAGAAGAACAAGGTTTAGGTTGGAAAAATACTTTTGGTTCTGGTAAAGGAGATGATACTATTACAAGTGGTATAGAAGGTGCTTGGACACCAAATCCAACTGAATGGAATTATGAGTTTTTTGATGTCCTTTTTGGATATGAATGGGAATTAACAAAGAGTCCAGCTGGAGCATATCAATGGACTCCAACAACTGAATCAAACGCTAAAATGGCACCAAGAGCTGGTGATGCTTCTAAAGCACAAGCCCTTATGATGACTACTGCAGATATGGCTCTAAAGTTAGATCCAATTTACGAGCCAATTTCGCGTCGTTTTCACGAAAATCCAGATGATTTTGCTGATGTTTTTGCACGAGCATGGTTTAAAATGACACATCGTGACATGGGACCACGTTCTCGTTATTTAGGTTCTGAAGTGCCTTCAGAAGAAT
>CAZQBE010000129.1:0-6939 GCA_964591595.1 uncultured Flavobacteriaceae bacterium | reverse complement strand
AAACTTTTGAACACCTATGAGATATTTTTTTATTATCATTATGAGCACTTTATGTTTCCAAGTAAGTTATTCCCAAATTTATGAAATTGGAGTATTTGCCGGTGGAAGTAATTTTATTGGAGATGTCGGTGCTACTAACTATATTTCTCCAAATCAACCTGCTTTAGGAGGTATTATTAAATGGAATCGAAGCCCTAGACATTCTTTTAGACTTTCCTTAATTTATACTGATTTAAAAGCAAGCGACTCAAAATCTGACGACCCTAGAAGGACACAAAGAGGCTATTCTTTTAAGAGTACCATTTTTGAAATTTCAGGCGGATTAGAATTTACTTTTTTTGATTTTAATCTTCATGGCGATGGGAATAAATCAACACCATACTTATATACAGGTATTTCTATAGCAAACCACAATAACTTTTATTTTAATAATGGTGTGCTAACATCCGAAAACACATCAAGTTGGGCCTATGGCATCCCGATGGTTCTAGGATTTAAAACCACGCTTACAAATCATATTATTTTAGCTGCTGAAATAGGTGCACGATATACCTTTACCGATGAAATTGATGGCAGTGTACCAGATGAAATATGGCGGATTCCAAATTACAGTTTTGGGAACCTCAATAACAATGATTGGTATACCTTTACTGGAATTACATTAACATATACCTTTGGCAGAAAACCTTGTTACTGCGATTTTTAGTGTGGATATTAAAGACCAAATACATATAGATCACTTGCCACAACATCTCGCCATTATTATGGATGGTAATGGTCGTTGGGCAAAACAAAAAGGAAAGTTACGTGTTTTTGGACATGAAAAAGGGAGTGAAGCAGTAAAACAAGTGATAGAGGGAAGTGCTGAACTTGGTGTTAAAAATTTAACACTATATGCATTTTCTGCCGAAAATTGGAACAGACCAAAACTAGAAGTTCAAATGCTAATGAAACTATTAATTTCTTCGCTTAAAAAAGAAATTAAAACCTTACTAGATAACAATATTAAACTTAATGCCATTGGCAACCTTAAAGCTTTACCAATAAAGGTTTATGAGGAACTTATGGATGTTATAGAACTCACCAAATCTAATACACACTTAACCTTAACATTGGCTTTAAGCTATGGTTCTAGAGATGAGTTAGTAAATGCTATAAAACAAATTAGTATTAAAGTTAAAAATAATATAATTTCGCCAGAAAAAATTGATGAATCGGTAATAAATGAGCATCTTTACACCCAAAATTTGCCAGACGTAGATTTATTAATTAGAACGAGTGGCGAACAGCGCATAAGTAATTTCCTGTTATGGCAGATAGCTTATGCAGAATTGTATTTTACTAATATATTTTGGCCAGACTTTACAAAGCAACATTTGTATGAAGCCATAGTAAATTATCAAAAAAGAGAACGACGATTTGGAAAAACAAGCGAACAACTTAGTTAATTTTAAACTATTGAAAACATATATTACTCGACTTTTATTTATCATATTTTTAATTAGTAGTTTGAATATCACTGCACAAAATAGTGCTAGCGAAAACGCAAAAACATATACTATTGGAGATATTACTGTAACCGGAAACACTAGCTTTAGTTCACAAACAGTAATTACCTATTCTGGGTTAAGAAAAGGACAAGAAATAACAATTCCATCAACTTCGGATTCAAAAATTGGAGAGGCCATTAAAAAATTATGGAATTCCAACCTCTTTAGTAGCATCGAAATTTATATTAACAGTATTGAAGAAACTACCGCTAATTTAGAAATTCAACTTATCGACCTTCCTGAACTTAAAGAAGTGAAAATTGAAGGTGTAAAAAAGTCTAAGTTTGATGATATTATTAAAGAAAATAAGCTTCAACCAGGAGCTAAAGTAACCGAAAACTTAATTACTACAACAAAGAACTACTTAGAAAACTCTTATAAAAAGAAAGGATTCTTAAACTCCAAAGTAATAATTACAACATCAGAGATTAAAGACTCTATTAAAAAAAGTAGAGTTAATATGAAACTCCGCATAGATAAAGGTAATAAGATTAAAATAAAGAAAATTGTTTTTAATGGCAGCGAAAAACTTAGCAATAAAAAGCTTCGCAAAGCAATGAAGAATACAAAAAAGAAGAATCCAATACGTCTTCTAAAACGATCTAAATATATTGAAGCAGATTATAAAGAAGATTTGGCTAGTATTATAGATAAATATAAAGAAAGTGGTTATAGAGATGCTCGTATTATTTCAGATTCAATCATAAAGAATAATGATAACACTATCTCTTTGAATATTAAAATCGAAGAAGGCGAAAAATACTCTTTTGGAAAAATTAGTTTTATTGGCAATACCGTTTACACTGATAAACAATTAAGTGGTTTGCTTAGAATTAATCCCGGAGACACATACAATGGTGTAGAACTAGAAAAGCGTATTGCAGATGATAGTAAACCAGATGCAGCCGATTTAACAAATCTCTATCAGAATAGTGGTTATTTATTTTCAACTATCACTCCTGTTGAAGTAAGTGCTGATGGTAACGTTATAGACATGGAAATTAGGATTACCGAAGGAAAACCAGCATATTTTAATAAAATATCAATTACAGGTAACGAAAAAACTAACGACCATGTGATTTATAGAGAGATACGTACACGCCCTGGTCAAAAATATAGTAAATCAAACGTTATACGTACTATTAGAGAATTAGGCCAGTTAGGCTTTTTTGACGCACAACAAATAGAGCCACACTTTAAAAATGTTAACGCCAATGATGGTACTTTAGATATGGAGTACTCCGTTGTAGAAAGAGGTTCTAGTCAAATTGAGCTACAAGGTGGTTATGGAGGTGGTGGCTTTATTGGTACACTAGGATTGTCGTTCAATAATTTTTCTATTAAAGATATCTTTAAAAAAGAGGCTTACACCCCTATTCCTATGGGTGATGGTCAAAAATTGTCATTGCGCTTGCAAGCAAGTAGGTTTTACCAAACCTATAGTTTTTCGTTTTCTGAACCTTGGCTAGGCGGTAAAAGACCTGTTAATTTTTCGACTTCATTATCTCATACAAAACAATTTTTGTTTGACCCAGTAACAAGAAACGCAGATAAAAGTAGACGTTTTAACATTACAGGGCTTTCTGTGGGTATAGCAAAACGCTTAACGATACCTGATGATTACTTTGTATTATCTCAAGCATTGAGTTTTCAACTTTACGATTTAAAAAACTACAATACAGGTCTATTTACATTTGGTAATGGATCCTCAAAGAATTTAGCATATACCATTGGGTTAAGTAGAAATAATACAGAAGTTGACCCTATTTATCCCACTGGTGGTTCTAACTTTAATATAACCGCAAAATTAACTTTTCCTTATTCGGCTTTTAATAACATTGATTACAAAGCCTTAAAAGAAGAAAGAGATCAATTAACTGAAGATTTAGCAAATGACCCTACAGATGTAGATGCTTCAACAAGAATTTCAGAAATTGATCAAGAACGTTTTAAATGGTTAGAATTCTATAAAGTAAAATTTAGCGGTGAATGGTTTACTAAAATTGTTGGAAATTTAGTTTTAAGACCAAAATTAGAATTTGGTTTTTTAGGTGCTTATAATAATGATAGAGGTGTAATTCCTTTCGAGCGCTTTTTTGTTGGTGGTGATGGTTTAGGAACTTATAGCTTAGATGGCCGAGAGACAATTGGTTTAAGAGGCTATCCTAATCAATCCCTATCCTCGCAAGATGGAGGCACCATTTACAATAAGTTTTCATTAGAATTAAGACATCCTATAACTTTAGGAGCACAAGCAAAAATTTACGCTTTGGCGTTTTTAGAAGGAGGATCATCTTTTGATAACTTTAGAGATTACAATCCTTTTGATTTAAAGCGTTCAGCTGGATTAGGTATTCGATTATTTATGCCTGCCTTTGGACTATTAGGAATAGATTTTGGATATGGATTTGACGCTTTACCAGGTCAAACGGTGAAAAATGGTTGGGAAACTCACTTTATTATTGGGCAACAATTTTAAGTTTGGCACGATATTTTCAATTATCACTTAAACGATTTAATACTTGTGTTAAAATTTTTCAAAATATATTTCGTTTATTTGATAAATATTAACACTTGAGACAGAATCGTAACATTTATCTGTCATTGTTAGAATTTAATAAATAATGAAAACAATAAATTTAAAGCACATACGGATGAAAACAAAAGTTCTTTATTTACTGATATTAACATCCTTCTTTAGTTTATCATCTTTAGCACAACGTGGTGTAAGAATCGGTTATATTGATACCGAATATATTTTGCAAAACGTACCAGAATATCAAGATGCTTCAGCACAACTTGATTCGAAAGTTCAGAAATGGAAAAACGAAATCGAAAAAAAATTAAGTGAAATTGATCAGATGAAGAAGCAATTAAACAGCGAAAGTGTATTGCTTACAAAAGAGCTTATTGAAGAACGTCAAGAAGAAATATCCATAGAAGAGACTGAAATTCTTGATTATCAACAAAAACGTTTTGGACCTAATGGTGATTTAATGATTCAAAAAAAGCAATTAATGCAGCCTATACAGGATCAAATTTTTACTGCAGTACAGGAAATCGCATCAAATAAAAAGTTCGATTTTGTGTTTGATAAATCTGCCGATGTCGTTATGTTATATTCGGCAGACAGATTTGATATAAGTGAGCAAGTATTACGTTCTATAACACGAACTTCAAAACGTACACAAGCTCAAAATCGTAAAGAAAGAAAAGTTGCTGAAGATGAAGAGTTAGTTCCTGAAATTAATAAATCTCAAGAAGCAAGAGCAAAAGTTTTAGCTGATAAAAAAGCCTCTCGAGAAAAAGCAATTGAAGATAAACGTGCAAAACAACTCAATGACCGTGAGGCAAAGAGAAAAGTCCTTGAAGATAAGAAAAAGAAGATATTAGAAGATAGAGCCAAAGCTAGAGAAGATAAATTAAACGCGCGTAACAAAAATTCTGAAGTTAAAACTGTAACTAAACCTGAGGGTAATAACAAAGAAGATTCGAGCACAAAGGCTGAAGAAAACAAAACGAAAGAAATTAGTACTGAAGCAGCAGTGAAAAAAGAAGAACCAATTTTAAGCCCTGCAGAAGCTAAGAAAAAAGCTTTAGAGGATAAAAAGAAAAAAATATTAGCTGACAGAAAAGCGAAACTCGAAGCGCGTAAAAAACCAACTAAGAAAGAAGGTGCCGTAAAAACAACAGATAGCACCAAAACTATAACAAAAAAATTAAGTCCTAAAGAAGCACGCATGAAAGCACTTGAAGACAAAAAGAAAAAGATTTTAGCAGATAGAAAGGCGAAAATTGAAGCTCGCCAGAGAGCCAAAGACAGTATTAAAAATAAAGAGAATAATTAATAGATAACAATAATTACATAATTTTTTAAAAATGAAACATTTAAAGACCTTAGTATTAGCAACTGCACTTTTAATAGGAAGTGCCAGTATAATGAATGCGCAAAGCAAAGTTGCTCATATTAACACACAGGAGTTGGTTACTTCTATGCCAGAGACAAAAGCAGCACAGGCCGAATTAGATAAATTGCGCAAAACGTACCAAGTAGCTCTACAAGATATGCAAACTGAGCTTGAAAATAAGATTAAACAATATGATGCTGAAGCTGCAAGCCAAACCGATGAAGAAAACTCTAAAAGAGTACAGGAAGTTCAAGGCATACAACAAAGTATTCAACAATACGGAGGGCAAGCACAACAAGACATGCAGAAAAAAGAGCTTGATTTATTAAAACCAATTACTGAAAGAGCCAGAATAGCCATACAAAAAGTGGCCAGAGCACAAGGGTTTCAATACGTATTAGATTCTACTCAAGGACAAGGTGTACTTCTTGCCGATGGTAAAGATTTAATGACTGATGTTAGAAAAGAATTGGGATTCTAAAAGCATAACTTTTTAAAATAATCTATATCAAAGCTGTCTTAACAAGACAGCTTTTTTATTTTTGTAGTATGAGCAAGCAACCTATTGGTATTTTCGATTCTGGTGTTGGTGGCACTTCTATTTGGAAAGCGATTCATTTGCTTTTACCAAGTGAAAATACAATCTACCTAGCTGATAGTAAGTATGCGCCTTACGGTTCAAAGGGAAAAGATAGAATTACAGAACTCAGTATTAAAAACACCGAATTTTTAATTAAAAAAGGCTGTAAACTTATTGTGGTAGCATGTAATACGGCAACGACCAATGCTATAGATTATTTACGACAAACATATAATATTCCCTTTATTGGTATAGAGCCAGCTATTAAGCCCGCTGCTTTACAAACAGAAACTAAAGCCGTTGGTATATTAGCGACAAAAGGCACATTGAGTAGTGCTTTATTTTCTAAAACATCTAATGTGTTTGCTAATAATATTACTGTTATAGAACACGTTGGCGATGGTATTGTACAGCTTATTGAAAATGGACAATTGCATACTGATGAAATGAAGTCACTTCTTAAATTGTATTTACAACCCATGCTTAAAGCGAATATTGATTATTTAGTTTTAGGTTGTACACATTATCCTTACCTTATTCCTTTACTTTTAGAAATTTTACCAAAACATATTAAAATCATTGATTCTGGTGAAGCGGTTGCACGACAAACTAAAGCCGTTTTAGAACAACATAATTTGGTTAATGTAAAACTCTTAAAACCAAAACTTGAGTTTTACACCAATGGGAATCCTAAAGTCATGTCTGAACTTTTAAGTAATGCCTTTGATGTTGACTATTTAGAGTTTTAATCAATTATTTCAAGCAAAATAAATTGATTGAGTTGTTTTTCAAGCTTATTAAAATTATTATCTGCAACAAGTAACAATGTCTTATTACCATTAGGTAAAGTTGGCCCAAAAGTAATCCCTTCAATATTATCAATACTATTATTAGTTAGCTT
>CAZQBE010000128.1:0-6965 GCA_964591595.1 uncultured Flavobacteriaceae bacterium | reverse complement strand
CTATTGATGCATTGGTTACAAAACATGATGTTATTGTGTATGATGTTGATGCACATGCTTGTATTATCGATGGTGTGCGTTTACATATGGGTAAACGATTTACTTATAAACATAATGATGTTGAGAGCTTAGAGAAAAACTTGGAGAGGGCCACTAAAATGGCTGAACACACAGGAGGAGGCGTTTTGGTTATAACTGAGGGTGTTTTTGGCATGCGAGGCGAACAAGGTAGGTTGAAAGAGATTGTTGCTCTTAAAAAAGATTATAACTTTAGATTACTTGTTGATGATGCACATGGTTTTGGTACTTTAGGAAAAACAGGTGCTGGAGCTGGAGAAGAACAAGGCGTACAAAAAGATATTGATGTTTACTTTGCCACTTTTGCAAAGTCTATGGCAGGAACAGGAGCTTTTATTGCAGCCGATAAAGAAGTTATAGATTATCTAAAATACAATTTACGTTCTCAAATGTTTGCTAAATCATTGCAAATGCAATTGGTGGTTGGCGCATTAAAACGTCTGGATATGTTACGTACAAAATCAGAATTAAAAGAAAATCTTTGGAAAATTGTAGAAGCGTTGCAATCTGGTTTAAAAGAACGTGGATTTGATATTGGTAACACACAAAGTTGTGTAACACCTGTATATTTACAAGGAAGTGTTCCAGAGGCCATGGCATTAGTAAGAGACTTAAGAGAGAAGCATGGTATATTCTGTTCTATTGTTGTATATCCTGTTGTTCCTAAAGGAGTTATATTATTACGAATGATTCCTACAGCTACACATACTTTAAAAGATGTAGAAGAAACACTAATCGCTTTTTCTGCAATTAGAGAACGTTTAGAAAACGGCACTTATAAACGGTTATCGGCTGCAGTTGTTGCCGAATTAGGAGAATAAATTTATACCCTATAACATATTAAATAAAAAAGCCACTCAAATGAGTGGCTTTTTTATTGTATTTCTTTTTTAAAAGTACAGCGTCTTTTGTGGGTAACAGGTTTAAAATTTTTCCATAGCTGATGTATGGCAGTGTTATCATCTAACTCTGGACCTCTAATACACATTGTAATACCTTTTTCGGTAAATGTTTTATGAAATTCATGAAAAATAATTGCAGTAACACCCTTGTTCTGATATTCTGGCAAAACCCCAATTAAATAAAAGGTTATAGTTTTACTATTTTTTTTAGCATGAAGTAAATGCTTAATTCCAAAAGGAAAAAGCCTGCCATTCATTTTTTGCAATGCTTTAGCATACGATGGTGTTACAATACCAAAACCAACTAATTTATCATCTTTATCTAAAACAAACTTTATATATTCTGGATTGAGAAAACTTATAAATTTTTTCTTGAAATACTCACGTTGTTCATCATTAATTTCAACAAAAGAAGAGAGTACAGCATGCGAACTAGAAAAAACAGCAAACATTTCATCTGTGTATGGTAAGATGTCTTTGTTTTTTGTGAAATTTAAAGCTTTTAATTGATATCTCTTTTTAATAAGAGCTTGCACTCTTGAGAAAAACTCAGGTTTAATATCCTCAAATTTCATTTTATTTTCAGAATATGTTTTCCCTACTTCAAAACCAAGCACTTTAAAATGCTCTGCATAATACGGATGGTTATGCCATGTAATCATGCTTCCTATTTGATCAAACCCATCAGTAAGCACACCAACTTTATCTAAGTTCGAAAACCCAAGCGGTCCTTCCATATGGTCCAAGCCATTAGCTTTTCCTATTTCGTAAACTTTATCAAGTAAGGCTTTAGTGACTGGGATATCGTCAATAACATCAAACCACCCAAAGCGCATTTTTTTTACTCCTTGACCGTCTACTTCTAATCTATTTATAATTGCAGCTATGCGCCCAACGATTTTATTGTTCTTGAAGGCTAAAAAAAGCTGAGCTTCGGCATCTTTAAAAACAGGGTTTATTTTATTATCGAAAACCTTTATTTCCTCACTAATAATAGGAGGCACCCAGTATTTAGATTTTTTATAAAGTGTAAAAGAAAACTTTACAAATGCTTTAGTATCCTTTTTAGAAAGTACTTCTTTAATTTCAACCCTATTCATTCACCTTGTCTTTATGAAAATCTAAACGATATGAAGCTCCAAAATTAACACTAAAAACGGAAGGTGTATCTTTTGTATTAAATGTTAGTGCAGTATCAAATTGTAAATCTTTGCTCAATAAATAAGCACTTCCAAATCGAAATAAATTATCAGCATAAAAATCACTTTTTATTCCCTGTGCTTCTCCAAAAATAACCCATTTTGGATTAAATGAATGTGTTAATGTGAGTATATATTGAAAATCGGATTGATCACTACCAATTCTATCCTTTATAAAATTCATTACAAAAACCCATCCACCTGCAAAATTGTTTTGTGTGGCTATCATAACTCTTGGGCTAATCCCTTTCACTCCAGGCGCAGTATATGGATTGTTCTCTGTGTCAAAATTTATACCAGCAGCTACTGCAACAGCTGGAATTAATGATTTCCATTTAAAACTATGATTGGCTTTCCAACTGTATAAATTGGGTTTATCTTCTCCTGCATTTTTATTCGGATCGTAAACCAAGTATTTTGCACCAATAGAAACAGTTTTAAAATTACTTCTGTTTTGTTCAAAGTTAGTAGAAGAAAATAATGTTTTAGTATCATTTTGGTAGGTGCCTTCAATGTTAAGTTCTAGCGCTTCAAAAAGTAAACCATATCGCGCTGCAAAGTCAACACCAAAGCCAGAAACTTCATATGGTGTTGCTGGAGCACGTTTTTCATTTATAAAATAAGGACCAATTTCAAATTGTACCACATTTGTTCCAACTGAAAAAGCACTGCTTGAAACACCAGGTCTATTAGAGTTAATAACTTCGGTATATTGGCTAAATACATTTATTGAAAAGAAGAGTGAAATTAGAAGTAATAAATAGGGTTTATTAAATTTCATTAGAGTTTTGTTAGTTATCAAATATATAGATTTTATATTTTTTTTATGACCTATAAACGGAATTTAAATTGGAAGAATTGTATTTTTGAACAAATATTTTATTTATGATGCAGTATGCCTCACTTACTGGTTTTGTAAGAACAATTTTAATAATACTATTAGTTTGGTATGGTGTAAAAATACTATCTCGAGTATTTGCACCTATATTAATGCGCTATGTAGCTAAAAAAGCGCAACAAAAGTTTGGGCAACAGTTTAAGCAATATCAAAAACCACCGCCTACAACAAAAGATGAAGGTGAGATTTCTATTGATAAGATGCCTAATGAAAATAAAACTTCAAAGAAAGATGTTGGTGAATATGTAGATTACGAAGAAATTGATTAATTTTCTAAAAATATATTCTATAACAATCCATGCAATTTTCTTTTAAAAAAATCCTTCCACATGCTTTAATTATAATTGGCTTTGTGGCTGCTTCTCTATTATATTTTAATCCCGTACTTAAAGGGAAACAAATTTTCCAGAGCGATATTATACAATACACTGGAATGGCGAAGCAGCAAAACGATTTTAGAGCTAAAACAGGAACAGAAACTTATTGGACCAATAGTGCTTTTGGTGGTATGCCAACCTATTTATTGGGTGCAAAATATCCTCATAACTATATTAAAAAACTAGATTTATCCTTTCGGTTTTTACCGCGACCTGCCGATTATTTATTCTTGTATTTTATTGGGTTTTATATATTACTCTTGGTATTAAAGGTAGATTATAAATTGGCAGCACTTGGCGCCTTGGCTTTTGGTTTTTCAACATATTTGATCATTATACTTGGCGTTGGCCATAATAGTAAAGCACACGCCATTGCCTATATGCCATTGGTTTTAAGCGGTATTTTACTCACGTTTAAACGAAAATATATCTCTGGTTTTTTACTCACTGCTGTAGCTATGGCTCTTGAGATTGTTGCCAACCATTTTCAAATGACCTATTATTTGATGTTATTGGTAATTGTATTGGGAATAACCTATTTGATTGATGCGTATAAGAAAAAAGAATTGCCTCATTTTTTTAAATCAATAGTCGTGTTATTAGCCGCAGTTGTTTTGTCTATTGGTTTGAATGCTACAAATATTTTAGCGACAAAAGAATACGTAAAAGAAAGTACACGAGGTAAAAGTGAGCTCACCATAAATCCTGATGGTTCTCCAAAAGCAGTAACTTCTGGATTAGATAAAGATTACATCACCGAATATAGCTATGGTATTTTAGAGAGTTTCAATTTGTTTATCCCACGATTTATGGGAGGTGGTAGTTATGAAAACATTGGTAAAGACTCTAAGACCTATGATGCGTTTATTGGCTTGGGAGCTACGCCTATACAAGCTATAAACGAAACCAAACATGCACCAACATATTGGGGAAAGCAACCTATTGTAGAAGCACCAGCTTATGTTGGCGCAGTCATCTTGTTTTTATTTGTACTAGGGTTGTATTTAGTAAAAGGGCGTTTAAAATGGTGGCTTGTAGGGGGAACAATAATGGTACTTTTGCTTTCCTATGGAAAAAACGTAGGCTTTCTAACCGACTTTTTTATAGATTATTTCCCATTATACAACAAGTTTAGAGCTGTAAGTTCTATACAAGTAATTTTAGAACTCTGTATTCCAATTTTAGGCATATTAGGTTTAATGAAACTATTTAATGATTCTGAAACAGAAGAAAATAAGCTAAACGCTTTAAAATACACGACTCTAATTACAGCAGGATTATCCCTTATTTTTTTATTGTTTAAAGGAAGTTTATTCGATTTTGTTGGTATTAGAGATGGGCAATACATTCAAGCTTACGGACAAAATTTTATTGATGCCATTAAAGACGATAGAAAAACAATCTTTACTGCTGATACTATCCGAACACTTGTTTTGGTGTTACTTTCGGCGGGTTTGATTTGGATGTTCTTAAAGAAGAAACTCACACAGAACTTAGTTATTGTAGCGTTTGCAGTACTCATTGTATTTGATTTGGTGGCTGTAGACAGACGTTACGTTAATAATGACGATTTTGTATCTGCTATTCAAGTTCAAAAACCATATCAGGCTACTGCTGCCGATTTGGAGATTTTAAAAGATAAATCATACTATCGTGTTTTTGATTTAACCACAGCGAATACAAAACCATCGTATTTTCATAACTCATTAAATGGTTATCACGCTGCCAAAATGAAGCGTTACAATGAGTTGTTTGATTTTTATATTTCTAAAAATCATATGGGAGTGCTCAATATGTTAAACACAAAATATATTATTGCTCAAGGAGATGATGGGCAAACAAAAGTATTTAATAATCCAGAAGCTAATGGCAATACGTGGTTTATTAAACATTTAAAAGTAGTTGAAAATGCTAATGCCGAGATTAAAGCCTTAGATACTTTAGACACTAAGCGTGTGGCTGTAATAGAAAGTGATTGGATATATGATGAAAAATTTGGTAAAAGTTTTAAATTAGATTCTCTTGCGACTATTCAATTAATTGATTATAAACCAAACTATTTAAAATACAGGTCTAAAAATTCAAATGATGGGTTTGCTATATTTTCCGAAAATTATTATGGCAATGGTTGGCAAGTTTATATTGATGGTATAAAAGCAGCACATGTAAGAGTAAACTATGTGTTACGAGGAATGGAAATACCTGCTGGACAGCACACAATAGAATTTAAGTTTGAGCCACAAGTTATAAAAACGGGGAGTGGTATTGCATTAGGTAGCACTATAGTTTTAGTTTTATTAATTATAGGAGGCTTGTTTTATGAGTTTAAAAAGAAATGAAAAAAGTACTCATCATAACATATTATTGGCCACCAGCAGGAGGTCCTGGAGTACAGCGTTGGTTAAAATTTGTTAAGTATCTTAAAGAATTTAATATAGAGCCTATTGTTTATACTCCTGAAAATCCAAGCTATCCAATAATAGATGAGAGTTTAATAGGTGAGATTTCAAAAAATATTACTATTTTAAAACAACCAATTAAAGAGCCTTATAAAGTAGCTGCAACTTTCTCAAACAAACAATCAAGGACTATAAGTAAGGGTATTATTTCAGAGAAGAAAAAACAAAGTATCATTGAGAAAATATTGCTTTTTATTCGTGGTAATTTCTATATTCCTGATGCACGTAAAAATTGGATAAAACCCTCAGTAAGTTTTCTTTCAAGTTATATTAAAGAGCATAATGTTAATACTATTATTACAACAGGACCACCTCATAGTATGCACCTTATAGGTTTAAATTTAAAGCAAAACTTTAATTTAAAATGGATAGCCGATTTTAGAGATCCTTGGACAATTATTGGCTATCATAAAAAGCTAAAGCTTTTAAGATTCGCCCGATTGAAACATAAAAAATTAGAATCTGAAGTGCTGAACAATGCAGATCAAATTGTTGTAACAAGCCCGACAACAAAGCGAGAGTTTGAAGGCTTAACAAAAAAGCCTATTACAGTAATCACTAATGGTTATGATACAAATACAGTAGAAGAGACTATTTTAGATACTAAGTTTTCTTTTGCACATATTGGGTCGTTGTTGTCTGAAAGAAACCCAGAGGTTTTATGGCAAGTATTACGAGATATTGTTAGAGATGATAAGGTATTTCAATCACAGTTTCAGTTAAACTTGATTGGTGCTGTTAGTAAGGAAGTTTTAGGGAGTTTGGACGCTCATAACCTTTCTCAATTTGTAAACTTGGTAGGTTATGTATCACATGATGAGGCTATACGTTATCAAAAACAATCACAAGTATTGTTATTAATAGAAATAAACTCTGAAGATACCAAATGTATTATTCCAGGAAAACTATTTGAGTATATGGTTTCTAGTAGACCAATTTTAGCCTTGGGGCCCAAAGATTCTGATGTAGAACAGATATTACAATCAACCAATACAGGAGATTATTTTAAGTATTCAGAAATTTATCAATTGTACTATTGCTTATTAAATGTT